>JABXHZ010000208.1 GCA_013373335.1 Cyclobacteriaceae bacterium
TAATCTATAAGTTTGGTGCTACTGGAGGCGGAATTGTATTTGTTCTTTTTTACTTATTAGGAATTGTCATTGCAGATATCCCGACCTATTTAAAGCATCAGGATCATGCTTATTATCGAGCATTAGGAGCTTCGGGAGGAACTGCTGCCACGGTTTTTGCGAGCATAATTATTCTACCTCTTGCTGATATTTGCCTATTTGGGATTATTTGCTTGCCAGGATTTATTCTTGGCGCACTATTTCTAATATATTCCTACACCAAGGGAAAACAGGAAGCTGATGGAATTAATCACGATGCACACCTTTATGGAGCTTTGTTTGGAATAATTTTCATCTTAATCCTCTCCCCTTCCAGCGCGTTGGATTTCATAGAGCAGATCAAAAGCTATAGGATTTTCTAAAAAAAGCCTCCCAGATTTCTCCGGGAGGCTTGCATTTATTTTTTGATATCCAATTTGGTCCTCAATTCATCGATATTGAGGATTTTCGAAATCTCCTCCTGCTCGAGTCGCTTGAAGCGGGCCAATTGTACATCAATCTGCTCGGTCAGCTCCTGACGAACTTCCTCAGCTTGATCCGTTGGCTTGTAATCCCCATTTCCTGCAATAGAATTCAGGTGAGCCAATTTATTATTCAATCTGATCGGGAAGTTGAGTGGATCTTGGTTACTTCTGTTTTTCGTCTGATACAGTGTTTCTTCAATATCCTTCATTTCAGCTTGGATTTTTTCCAAGTTAGCAGGCTTATTTTCCATACTGTCTAATTCAGCTCGATATTGTCGAATCAACTTAATGGTTTGATGGGTTTCTGTGAGTTTTCGGTTGACTTTCATTAAGAACTCAAACTGTTTCTCCAAGTCTTCCTGTGTACTCGGATAGCGCGGATCTGCCAAAACCTTAAACCCTTGCTCTTGAGCCTGTCCATCCAAAGTCATCCGCACCTTGTAATCTCCAGGAATCACTTTTGGCCCCCGTAAGTTGGCCGCCCACATAATCAGTCCATCAAATCCTTCAGCATCTTCCACTCGAAGGTTCCAATTAAATTCATTACTACCCGGCTTAACTTTCAGAGTGTCCCCTTGGTACCCTTTAGTAGAGAAAGTCCGCAACACATTGTCATTTGTATCCAAAAATTCAATTTTCAATTCATCCTGTGGTTTCTCCTTGAGATAGTAATAAACCAAAACCCCACCGTCACGATTCGTACCACTGGTGCTTGACTTTCTGCTCATTCCATCAATTCGGTAGGAATCTTGAGGCTTAAATAAATGTAGGGCCTTGTTTTCGATCCCTGGTTCAGCTTGATGTAAAACCGTCAAATCATCAATAATCCAAAATGAACGCCCCTGGGTTGCGGCAATCAAATTGTTTTCCTTGATTGTCAAATCAGTAATCGGAACGATAGGAAGATTCATTTGCAAAGAATGCCAACTTGCACCATCATCTTTGGAATAATACATTCCGGTCTCAGTTCCTGCGTAGAGCATTCCACGTTTGACAGGATCAGCACGAATCACGCGAGTAAAATGCTCCGCTTCGATGCCGGAAGTAATTTTTGTCCAAGTTTTTCCATAATCCTTCGTCTTATATAGATAAGGTTCATAGTTCCCCGTTTTGTATCCAGTAGCTGCAAAATAAGCTTCTGCAGGGTCATAAGGACTTGCTTCAATACTGTTGATTTGAAGCCATTCTGGCATATTCGACGGAGTGACATTTTGCCAAGTCTCTCCATTATCAGTGGTAACATGAACTAAACCATCATCAGAACCAGCCCAAATGACTCCTTGCTTCACAGGTGATTCTGCAGCAGTAAAAATAGTTGCGTAATATTCAACGGAAGTGTTATCCTTAGTAATAGGTCCGCCAGATGGTCCCAATTTACTCGCATCATTTCGGGTCAAATCAGGAGAAAATACTTCCCAACTTTGTCCTTCATCTCTAGAGCGGTGGAAACGGTTACTTGTCGTATATAAAAGATCGGAGTCATGCGGAGAGAAGAAAATTGGAAAATTCCATTGGAAACGATACTTCATATCCTCTGCTCCATGTCCCATTGGATTATCTGGCCAAACATTTACTGACCGGGTAATTCCATTATCATGGTCAACACGTGTAAGGTAGCCACCATAAGACCCGCCATAAACGATATCATTATTATCAGGATCAGGTGCAATCCACCCGGATTCTCCACCCGCTGTTGGCTCCCAATGCTCCTCTGTGATTCCTCCACGGCCGTCTATTCGATGACGAATTCGGACTGTAGAATTATCTTGCTGAGCACCATAAATTCTGTATGGGAAAGAGTTATCTGTTGTAACTCTGTAAAATTGAGAAGTCGGCTGGTTCATATATGTTGACCAGGTAGCCCCACCGTCAATGGATATCTGCGCACCTCCATCATCAGCTATGATCATTCGCTGATTATTCTCTGGGTCAATCCAAAGATCATGGTGATCTCCGTGGGGAGCATTGGCACCCTTGAAGGTTTTTCCCCCATCCGTAGACTTATGATAACTCACATTCAGTACATATACTGTTTCTTCATCCTGTGAATCAGCATAAATTCTTGAGTAATACCAAGCTCGTTGACGAAGACTTCTATCTTCATTGGTCCGAGTCCAAGTTTCTCCAGCATCGGTAGAAACATATACACCTCCATTTTCATTTTCAATGATGGCATAAAGACGATTTGAATTTAAAGGAGAAACAGAAATTCCCATGATACCTAAGATACCATCAGGGAATCCTTCTTTTTGTGTTAAATCTTGCCAGGTTTTTCCTCCATCACTAGATTTGAACATTTTTGAACCAGGCCCTCCACTTTCTAAAGAATAAGGAGTTCGTTTTATTTCCCAGGTAGTGGCATAAACTACCTCAGGATTATTGGGATCTAAAATCAAGTCGACTGCTCCCGCTACATCACTGACAAAAAGAACCTGTTCCCAATTTTTTCCCCCATCGGTAGTTTTATATACACCTCGTGTCGGATCAGGCTTAAAAATATCTCCCAAAACAGCTGCATAAACTACCTCAGGATTTTCTGGATGAATCCGTAGCCTGGCAACAAATCGGGACTTATCCAATCCGGCCCGTTCCCAAGATTTCCCTGCATCAGTACTTTTCCAGATGCCATATCCAAAGGAAACATTTCCTCGCACGGTTTTTTCTCCTCCTCCAGCATAAACTACACTGGTGTCACTTTGGGAAACTGCAACTGCTCCAATTGAACCTCCGAAAAAGCCATCTGAAACAGACTTCCAAGTCTTACCAGAGTCTACCGTTTTCCAGACACCTCCTCCGGTGCTTCCAAAATAATACGTATGATCTGATCCCGCTACGCCTGTAACAGCATCAGACCGTCCACCCCGAAAAGGTCCAATCAAGCGCCATTCCAGCGCATCATATACCTTGGGGTCCGCAATTTCCTGGGAATAAGAGTTGGGAGAAAGCCATAAAGTCAATATCCCAAAAACCCATATCACCCAATTATTTCTTCTTCTCATAAGGTTTTTGTTTGGTGGTTTGTTGAAGATAAAAAATTAGCTGATGTAAAAAGAATGCCTAACGAAAAAATGATCAATGGTCGAAATTGGCCGTGGCAAAAAAAAAGCCCCGACTGAATTCAGACGGGGCTCTCATTAAATTTCAATAAACTTATGCTTCAGCAGGAACTACGCTGACAACAGATTTTCCATCAGGTTTTTTTCTGAAGGAAACTACTCCATCTGTCAATGCAAATAAAGTATGGTCTTTTCCCAAACCTACATTGTTTCCTGGATGATGCTTAGTACCTCTTTGTCTTACGATGATGTTACCGGCGATTACTTGCTCACCACCGAATTTCTTAACGCCCAATCGTTTGGAATGGGACTCTCTACCGTTTTTGGAACTACCTACACCTTTTTTGTGTGCCATGGTTTTTTACGTTTATGGTTTTCAATAAGAAAACTTAGAGTGTAATATTTTCGATCAACAATTTAGTGAAATCTTGTCTGTGACCATTCTTCTTCTTGTAGCCTTTTCTTCGCTTCTTTTTGAAGACAATCACTTTATCACCTTTTACATGATCCAGCACTTTGCCAGATACCTTTGCACCTTCTACCAATGGTGCTCCAACTGACACACTACCATCAGCCTCAGCCAATAGTACTTGGTCAAATTCCACGGAAGCGCCAGTCTCTACATTCAATTTTGGAGCGTAGATAAACTGATCTTTAGTTACTTTGAACTGCTTACCAGCGATGTTTACAATTGCGTACATGTTAATAAATTGATTCTTTGAGAAAATCGGAGTGCAAATATAGGTAACTCTATTTGAAGAAAAAAACATCCAGAAAAATCAAGCTACTTCCTATTCAAAAAGAAGGGATAAAAGGAATAATAAGATGTTCATGATTGAAGGGATACAATTCAAACCAAAATATATAGGTTTCAGAAATCCAAAACTTGCTTCACGAAAAGTCTGAAATTTTGGATAAAATCTCACTATATACTGATTTTCAGTTGATTAGATTTCATATAAAAATTTAATGATTTTTTGACCGTTGTTCAATTTTTACCTTGAACAGGAGTAAAAAAAATTTTTTAAAAAAAATTGAAAAAAGTTTCAGGGGCTTAAAACGGCGTATTTTTTTAAACTTTTACATGACTTAACAATTATTAAATCTCTGATTAATTGTTTTTTATGTATTTTTTGACCAAAATTCAAAATCCCAGTTAAAGCGGCTCTTTAGGGGTTTTATTTCTGATTTTTGGTTTACATATTTGTTCAAGGCTGTTCTGAAAAGGCAGCCTTTTCTATCCCCAGCAATTAGTCAACTCTATTGAATCAAAAACAATTTCTACCAAAAATAAAAACGAGAGAATGATGCAAGAGGAACCAATTTTAGTAGATAACAAAAATCGCTTTGTTTTATTCCCCATTCAGCACCCAGACATTTGGCAATTCTATAAGAAAGCTGAGGCTAGCTTTTGGACAGCAGAAGAAATTGATCTGGGTCAAGATTTGACAGACTGGAAAAATCTCAATGACGGCGAACGCCACTTTATTTCACACGTGTTGGCATTCTTCGCAGCCAGTGACGGGATTGTTAATGAGAACTTAGCAGAGCATTTCGTTGCAGAGGTACAATATACAGAAGCGAAGTTTTTCTACGGATTCCAGATTGCTATGGAGAATATCCACTCCGAAACCTACAGCCTCTTGATCGATACCTACATAAAAGATCCAGTAGAACGAGACCGCTTGTTAAATGCTATTGAGCATATTGATTGTGTTAAGAAAAAAGCTGAATGGGCTCTTCGATGGATTGACAACGGCAACTTCCAAGAAAGGCTAATTGCATTTGCCGCAGTAGAAGGTATTTTCTTCTCCGGTTCTTTCTGCTCTATCTTTTGGCTTAAGAAGCGAGGCTTAATGCCTGGACTCACCTTCTCTAATGAACTGATTTCACGAGACGAAGGGTTGCACTGTGACTTTGCTTGTCACCTTTATACTAAGCACGTGGTCAACCCACTTCCAAAGGAAACTGTCAAAGAGATAATCATGGATGCGGTGGATATCGAAAAAGAATTCGTAACGGATGCTTTACCTGTTCGTCTCATCGGAATGAATGCAGACTTGATGTGCCAGTATATTGAGTTTGTTGCAGATCGACTCTTAGTTGAGCTTGGTTGCGAAAAAGTCTGGAACAGCACCAACCCATTTGATTTCATGGATATGATCTCCCTTCAAGGTAAAACCAACTTCTTCGAGAAGCGAGTAGGTGATTACCAAAAGGCAGGAGTCATGAAAACTACTGAAGCATCAGATTCTCCACGCTTCTCCCTTGGAGAAGACTTTTAATATCAATTATCAAACCCAACCACTTTAACCTTATCCGACTATGCTAGTAATAAAAAGAGATGGAAGACGCGAATCGGTAAGATTCGACAAAATCACAGCAAGAATTGAAAACCTGTGCGAAGGATTGGATCCTAAGTTTATCCAACCCATCGAAGTTGCAAAAAAAGTAATTGATGGATTGTACGATGGGGTGACCACAGCAGAGCTTGATAACTTGGCAGCTGAAGTCTGTGCATCTCTTACCGTCAAACATCCCGACTACGCAATTCTTGCAGCACGAATTGCGATTTCCAACCTCCATAAAACTACTAGCCAGTCATTCTCCAACACAATGAAAAGGCTATATACCTATGTTAATCCAAAAACTGGGGAGAACGCTCAACTTTTGGACACTGAGGTATATGGTATCATTAAGAAAAATGCAGCCCGCCTTGATGCTGCCATCGATTACAAGCGAGATTTCGGATATGATTATTTTGGGTTCAAAACTTTAGAAAGAAGTTACCTCATCAAATTGGATGGGAAAGTGGTGGAACGTCCACAACATATGCTGATGCGCGTATCTGTGGGAATTCATAAAGAGGATATTGATGCTGCAATTGAGACGTACAACCTACTTTCCGAAAAGTGGTTTACACATGCGACTCCTACCCTCTTCAATGCCGGTACTCCAAAGCCACAACTTTCTTCCTGCTTCCTTTTAACCATGAAGGAAGACAGCATCGACGGAATTTACGACACACTCAAGCAATGTGCTAAAATCTCCCAGTCTGCTGGAGGAATTGGTCTTTCCATCCATCACGTTCGAGCCAAAGGCTCTTATATCAAAGGTACCAATGGCGTTTCCAACGGGATCGTACCAATGCTCCGAAATTTCGACATGACTGCACGTTATGTGGATCAAGGTGGGGGAAAGCGAAAAGGATCCTTTGCGATCTACTTGGAGCCTTGGCATGCGGATATCAAGGATTTCTTGGAACTCAAGAGAAACCATGGAAAAGAAGAGATGCGTGCCCGGGACTTGTTCTACGCACTTTGGGTTCCAGATTTATTCATGAAGCGAGTTGAGTCCAACGAAAACTGGTCACTTTTCTGTCCAAATGAAGCACCAGGCCTATCAGATTGCCATGGTGAGGAGTTTGAGAGATTGTATGAAAAATACGAGCGTGAAGGACGGGCAAGAGAAACGATCAAAGCTCAAGAACTTTGGTTTGAAGTCCTTGAATCTCAAATCGAAACTGGAACACCTTACATGCTTTACAAGGATGCTGCGAATGGTAAATCCAATCAGAAAAATCTTGGAACCATTAAGTCATCCAACCTATGTACTGAAATCATAGAATATACCTCTCCTGATGAGGTGGCGGTTTGTAATTTGGCCTCCATTGCTCTTCCAAAATTCGTAACGACCGGATCTGACGGTAAAAGTTATTTTGATCATCAAAAGCTTTACGAAATCACAAAGGTGGCTACTCGCAACCTCAATAAGGTAATTGATGTCAATTACTATCCGGTTGAAGAAGCGCGTCGATCCAACTTCCGTCACCGACCAATTGGCTTGGGAGTGCAAGGTCTTGCTGATGCCTTCCTCATGCTCCGAATGCCATTTGATTCAGCTGAGGCAAAAGGTCTTAATGAAGACATCTTTGAAACCATCTACTATGCAGCAGTAGAGACCTCCATGGAGTTGGCTAAAATCGAAGGTACTTATGAAACCTATGAAGGCTCACCTGCTTCCCAAGGAATTCTACAATTTGATATGTGGGGAGTGACTCCAAAATCCGGAAGATGGAATTGGTCAGAGCTTAAAGAAAAAGTGAAAAAGTTTGGTCTGCGCAACTCGCTATTGGTTGCTCCTATGCCAACAGCCTCCACTTCTCAGATTCTAGGTAACAATGAGTGCTTTGAGCCATACACCTCTAATATTTATACAAGAAGAACGCTTTCCGGTGAATTCATTGTGGTGAATAAGCACCTCATGAGAGATTTGATCAGCTTGGGTCTTTGGGATGACACCATGAGAAACAGATTGATCGCAGCAAACGGCTCCGTCCAGAATATTCCAAACGTTCCGCAAAATATCAAAGACCTGTATAAAACCGTTTGGGAGATTTCTCAAAAGGTTATCATTGATATGGCTGCTGACCGAGGTGCTTACATCTGTCAGTCTCAAAGTATGAACGTCTTCTTGCAAGATCCAAACTTTGGAAAGTTAACCTCCATGCACTTCTACGCTTGGAAAAAAGGTCTCAAGACTGGCATGTATTACCTACGCTCTCAAGCCGCCGCCTCTGCGATCAAGTTTACTTTGGACAAGAGTGCCTTGGTGGACAAAGAAGAAGCGGAAGCACCTACTGCGCAAGAACTTAAAGACAAGCAAGCAGCCATCGCCTGTTCATTGGACAATCCGGATGACTGCGAAATGTGCGGAAGTTAAAATTTTAGAGTTCGTCAATTGGAAAAAGCGCCTGGTTGTTCTGGGCGCTTTTTTAGTCTAAAACAAAATAATTCTTCCAATGAATTCTATTTCCTTCAAAAACCAATTAGATAAGTTAGGTGAAGTACAAAAGCCAGAGTTTGGTAAAATGACACCCCAACATATGGTAGAACATCTCACACTGACTGTCAAAATCTCATCCGAACGAATAAAAATCCCCTTTTTCGAACCAAGCAAGAAACAGTTGGAAATGAAAAGACAACTGCTGGAAACAGATATGGATTTTCCAAAAAGTATCAAGTTTCCAAATGACCCGGGAAGGCTCTTGGATTTGCGCTTTCCCGATCTGGAAACTGCAAAAATTAAATTACTTCAAAGCTTAGAGGAGTTTGAAGCCTACTTCAGGGAAAATCCAGACACCAAAACTGTGCATCCCGTTTTGGGAGAATTGGAAAAGGAAGAGTGGGATCGTTTTCATCAAAAACACTTCAAGCATCATTTTTCCCAATTCGGAATTGGTTAAAAAAAAGAATCAGTCGTTATTCGACTGATTCTACTTCTTTTTTCTTTTCCTTGATCCGGAGCACAAAGTCACTCAGAACATTCATGTAATTGATAAATGCGTCATAAGGCGTATCATACGGACTAAAATAAGAGTGTATGTCTCCATCTGAAAAGAATTTGGTACACATGTAATAGAAGTGATCCGAGGTTTGTAGGTAATTCCAGTCTCGAATCAAATCCGGATCATCCAATTTTCGGACAGTTTTTTCAAGCTCATATAATCGGTCAAATGCTTCGTCCTGAAGATCGTTACCCAACCAGGCAGTCAAATCACGCTCTTCATCCGCCCAACTTATTGGAATCGGTACATGGATCGGACTTACCGCTTCGACCTGTTCCAGTACCTCCGAAGGAGTGGAAAAACCAAAATCAGTCTTACTGAAAACCGCTTGAGGCAAGGCTCTCATAAATTCAAAAATGCCGGTTTCCTTCCATTGGTGCTCTCCAAAAGTCTCATAATCCATAAATAGATTTAAGACCGGCTCAGACTTAGGAATCGCATTAATCCAATTGATAAACTTATCTACGGTCAGAGGGTAATCTGACCAGGTCTTATTTGAAAACCTAAAGGCAATATCGTCGGACAGTCTGAAGTTTTTCAACAGAACCTTCAATTCCGGTTTGATACTGTTTTGATAAACAAAGTTCGGGCTTTTCCATCCCAAAACATGCTTCGCTCCTTCCGTTAAGATCCCGGTGTAGCCCATGTCATACACCATTTCTCCAATCTTATCGGAATAAATTAGCTCGGTATTTCTAAAGACTTTCGGTGTATAGCCATTAAACAACTGCTGTATCTTCCCTCGGTGCTGATCCACCATTCGAGAAAATTCCTCTTTGCTTTTTAGAGAAGCTAAGGAGTGACCATAAGTCTCACTTAAAACCTCAACCTGACCGGTAGCAACCAACCGTTGAAAACTTTCTAAAACATCAGGAGCATATGCCTCCAATTGATCCATGAATGTACCTGAAAATGAAAAAGTCACTTTAAAAGCTCCTCTGTGTTTCTCAATTAATTCAAGCAAAAGTGCATTCATCGGCAAATAGCATTTCTGGGCTACCCGCCTCATGACATTTCTGTTTAGAAAGTCATCCCAGTAATAATGATCGTCTCCAATATCAAAAAAGCGATAGGGTTTTAGCCGATACGGCTGATGGACCTGAAAGTAAAAGCAAATCGTTCTCATGGTTGTTGCGCTAAAGTTTTTTCATAAATCTTGACGAGTTTGGCAGCCACATGCTCCCATTTCAAATTTTTGAGCTCTTCGCTACCTAGCTCTTTGAACATCTTCGAAATCCCCTGATAATGCAGCAAAGCAAATATGGCATCCGCCATTGCATCCACATCCCAAAAATCAATCTTAATGGCATTTTGAAGAACCTCCGCTACACCGGATTGCTTTGAAATGATAGTTGGAGTATTATGTCTAACGGCTTCCAATGGAGCGATACCGAAAGGCTCGGATACGGAAGGCATCACATAGACATCCGAAATCGCATACATATGATCCACATCATCCCCTTTTAGGAAGCCAGTAAAGTGAAACTTATTTCCCATTCGGAGTTCTGCCACCCGGTCAATCATCCGATTGAGCAGATCCCCAGAGCCTGCCATGACAAACCGGACATTTTCATCTCGGTCTAGTACTTTTTTAGCAGCTTCTACAAAATACTCAGGACCTTTCTGGAAAGTAATCCGACCTAAAAAGGTGACGATTTTCTCGGGTACTTTCTTTTCATACTTGGACTTGATAATACTGGCATCCAACACCGCATTGTGGAGAACGCTGACTTTTTCTTCCGGAATTCCATAGCGACGTACGATGGTATTTTTAGTCAATTGGCTTACAGCGACCACATGGTCAGCCGCTTCCATTCCAGCTTTTTCAATTTCGAAAACAGGTGGATTGACAGATTCTCCGGAGCGGTCATATTCCGTGGCATGCACATGAGCTACGAGGGGTTTTCCACTGATTTCCTTAGCCGCAATACCAGCCGGGAATGAAAGCCAATCATGTGCATGGATGATATCAAAGTCTTTTCGGTCACGAGCAATTTGGGCTGCGGTGAGGGCATAGCGACTAACTTCTTCCATTAGGTTTTTACCATATTTCCCACTGAATTGGTACTTGTTGGTAAAAATGCTTTCATCTACATCCGTACGGTCATGGATTGCATAATCTGTGAATTTTTGATATTCCTCCGGCCCCAAATAGGGAACCAAAAAACTCGACACTTCGAGATAGGTCAGGTTTTTCCAGATACTTTTAAACTTTTTCTCACGATAATCAATCGTCACATCACTTGCATTGACGAAATCAGCTAAAGGTTCTTCATCCCCCCAAAGCTTGGGAACAACAAAAATCACCTCTTGATTATGATGCACCATGCCCTTAACCAATCCATAGCAGGCTGTACCTAATCCTCCGGAAATATGAGGTGGGAATTCCCACCCAAACATTAATACCCTCATAAAAAGTCCTTTATATCCGTTTTACTAATTCCATCATGCGTAATAATTCTGCTACACTCCAGGCCTGGGAAACAGAACCTTTTGGTCTATGAGGAGGATCTCCATCATAGATTTCAGCTACAGTTCCCACTCCATATTGGGTCATCACTCCATCAAAGCTCTTGATGATGCGGTCAATAAAATTCTTGGCTGACTTTCCATGAAGCTTGATATAGGCTTCCACAAAATGCCCCATAGGCCAAACCCAGACAGTACCATTATGGTAGGCATTATCCCGGCTAATTGGATCTCCGAAATAATATCCTTTGTAGGCAGGATCATCAGGCGCCAAAGTTCGCAACCCGCGATTTGTCAACAAATTAGATCGAACTAAATCTAGAATTTTATCACGCTGATTCTCATCTAACATAGTATAAGGCAAAGAGGTGGCAAAGACCATATTTGGCCGAATAGCCCAATCTTTTTCCATCCCATTGACGACATCTGCCAAGTAGCCCTTTTTCTCATCCCAAAATTCCGTCAGGAAAGACTCTTTTACCTTTTCAGCCAGATTTCCATAATGCTCCTCTCCTGTCAATTCATGGTAAAACTTAAGCGCATTATACCAAAGCGCTTGAATTTCTACAGGGGAGCCTGTTCTTGGGGTAACGGGACCATCTACAGTAACAGCATCCATCCATGTAAGTGCTACTCCTTCATATCCACCATAAATCAATCCATTGGAGAGCATATGAATATTAAAGTCAGTACCCTGTTGAAAGCCATCTAAAATCCCTTTTAGTTTTCCCAGATATCGGTTTTTGACTGTTTTGGAGTCCCCGGTGAAATAGATGTATTGCTGCAGGGACCAAAAGAACCAAAGCGGGGCATCTATGGAATTCATATTGGTGAAGTCTCCGCTTCCAACGTTAGGGAAAAGCGGACCAACTAAATCTTTGGACATGGTATCCATTATTTCCAGGAAAGTTTCTTTATCCCCCCTTGCCAGTGTCAA
>JABXHZ010000130.1 GCA_013373335.1 Cyclobacteriaceae bacterium
AAATAAATCAATAAATCAGGAGCTTTCACATGCTGAATCATAGAGTCGAACAAACTTCGATAGTTCCAATAATCCCGTTCAGTCAATAATTTACTCTTGTATAAGTTTGCCGCGAAAATATAGGCGTCCTCATAGATCGTTCTATCCTGAATGGTATTATCCTGACTTTCCTGAATTTTCCGGATTTGGTTGTAACGTGAGTTCAGAAAATAGACCTGTAGATGAAAGGCCCATCGCTTCATATCTTCATAAAAATCCGGGAGATAAGGATTATTGTCTACTGCTTCAAACTCAGCTTTCCATCCATAATGCTTGGCAAGCTTTTCTGTAAGCGTAGTTTTTCCACTTCCGATATTTCCGGATACTGCTAAATGCATATTAATGTGCTTAATTGTTTATTTACTAAATCTTGGAGCAACAACCAGATCTTTGCTTCCCGGAGTGTATTTGTAAAAACCTTCTCCTGTTTTTACGCCTTTATACCCTGCTTCCACCATATTGATTAATAGGGGACATGGAGCGTATTTTGGATTGCCAAATCCATCATGAAGAACCCTCAAAATAGATAAGCACACATCCAATCCGATGAAATCTGCTAATTGAAGCGGACCCATTGGATGTGCCATGCCCAATTTCATGACGGTATCAATTTCCTCAACGCCTGCAACCCCTTCATACAATGTATAAATTGCCTCATTAATCATCGGCATTAGAATCCGATTGGCAACGAATCCAGGATAATCATTTACTTCCACAGGAACTTTTCCTAAGTCCTTGGATAGGTCCATGATCGTTTTAGTAACTTCATCTGATGTTGCATAACCACGAATGACTTCTACCAGCTTCATCACTGGAACTGGATTCATGAAGTGCATCCCGATTACTTGGCCTGGACGCTTGGTAGCGGCAGCTATTTTTGTAATTGAAATTGAAGATGTATTGGTCGCAAGGATCGCTGACGGCGGTGTAAGTTCATCCAATTGGCGGAAAAGATCCAATTTGATGGCCATATTTTCGGTAGCTGCTTCCACTACCAAATCCGCAAATTGAACCCCCGAATTTAAATTAGTAAAGGTTTTTATCCGGGAAAGGGCAGAATCCTTATCACTTTCAGAAAGAATTCCTTTCGAAACCTGGCGGTCCATGTTTTTACTAATTGTTGCCAGAGCTTTTTGTAAAAATTCTTCCTTGAGATCTACTAAAGAAACCTCATATCCTTTTTGGGCAAAAACGTGGGCAATCCCATTTCCCATGGTTCCAGAACCGATTACTGTAATATTTTTCATGAAGGAAGGTACGTTTAAAGTTGAAATATTTGGGTTTGAATTTCTTTTGATTTTGGGTTTCAAAACTACCCCTCAAAAGGAGCATTTCCAATTTTTAACTGGAGCATCTCTGACTTTGTTTGTCTCAAATTTCGGTGAGTGGACAATTTATCTCTTACCTTTGGGGTATGGAAGAACTCGGTCAAATTAGTTTACTCCCAATCAATCGGTTTACTGACTTTGGTGCCTATCTGGCGACTAAATCTGGAGAGGAGGTTTTATTACCCAAACGTTACTTAACTGGAAATGAAAGAGAAGGAGATGTTCTTTCTGTTTTTATTTATACGGACAGTGAAGATCGGCCTGTCGCAGTGACAGATACACCCAAGGCCATCTTGGATCAATGGGCAGTTTTGGAAGTAAAAGAAGTGACTCCCTTTGGGGCATTTTTAGATTGGGGATTACCTAAGGATCTTTTTGTACCAAAAGCTGAAATGGGAAAACCCATGCAAGTCGGACAAAAGCATTTGGTGAAGGTTTGTATGGATTACCGAACCAATCGCTTGATTGGTTCTGGAAAGTACAGGGACTTCATTTATCCGGCACCGAAAGACTATGAGCCAGGAGGCGAGATCGAAGGGCTAATTTTCGAAAAGACTGATTTGGGATATAAAGTCTTGCTAGAGGATCGATATGAGGGATTAATTTATGCTAATGAGGTTTTTCAACCCTTAAACTTAGGGGACAAGAAGCGGCTTTTTGTAAAAAAGAGGAGAGATGATGGGAAAATTGATTTACAGCTTCTTCCCGTTGGCCGAGCCAAATACGAAGAAGGTGCAGAAAAAATCCTTAAAATCTTGAAAGAAAAAGGATTTTTACCCCTTCATGATAAATCGGATCCGGAAGAAATCAAGGCAATTCTAGGAATGAGTAAAAAGCATTTTAAACAGTGCATTGGTCAGCTCTATAAAGCAAGGGAAATACAAATTCTGGAAGACGGAATACGACTTTCTTAAAATCATAATTGGCATTGCAGCTAAACCAAAATAATTGAATGGATTTAGATAGCTTCAAAAAAGAAAGTCGATCTGACTATCCGGGAAACAAAAAATTGCTAGATAGACTGAAGCGGTTGAAGCCGAAGGAGTTGGACCAACAATTCGAGGAATACCATGAGGAAGTATTTGAAGAAATTGATTGTTTGGACTGTGCAAATTGCTGTAAAACGACTAGCCCTATTTTTATAAAGACAGATATTGACCGTATAGCTAGACTGTTTAAGCAAAAGCCTGCTGCATTTATTGAAGAATATTTGGAAAGGGATGAAGATGGCGATTATGTCTTGAAATCTTCTCCTTGTCCCTTTTTAGGAACGGATAATAAATGCTTGGTATATGAGGATAGACCTAAGGCCTGCAGAGAATATCCCCATACCAATCGGAAAAATATGCGAGGGATTCTTAACTTAACACTGAAAAATACTTTAATCTGTCCGGCGGTTCATAAAATTTTCCGCCAGTTGGATAAAGAATATAGGAAGTAAGCTGAAATTTTGGCTTTTTTGAGAATCAAACCTATAAATAACTCTATGGAACAGACGGAAACGCACTTTTTGGGAGTGGATGTGGGGGGGACCCATTTAAAAATCGGATTAGTTAATAAAAACGGAGAAATCATTGATTTTGAAAAGGAAGACACGACACCTTTTCGCGATCATCCAAAAGGATTTGGCCAAGCTTTTACTGAAGGACTCTCTAAATATTTCCGTAAATATCCTCAAGTTGAAAAAGTGGGAATTGGATTGCCCGGTCTTATTTCAAAAGATCGCACAACCCCGCTTGAAATTCCTGCTATTCCAAGTTTGAATAATTTTAATCTAAAGGAAAGTTTAGAAGCTAGCTATCCAGAAAAGGAGTTTTTCCTCGAAAATGATGCAGCTGCGGCAGCTATTGGAGAATTCTATTTTGGTAAGGATGACCCTTCTGATAATTTCCTTTTTATCACCTTGGGAACTGGTATAGGAAGCGCATTAGTTCTCGACGGAACGGTCTTTAAAGGATCTCGTGGCAATGCCATGGAAATGGGACATATGCTTTCTAAAGGAAATGCAAGGTTGGAGACACTGATCGGAAGAAAAGGGATATTGGATATTTTGGAGCGGATGATTGCTGCCTTTCCTGATAAAGCCGGTAGACTTCAGGGAGCCACTTTAGGGGCTCATTTATTGGTTGAAACGGCACGTGAAGGAAACCCAGTCTCTTTGATGGTTTTTGAGGAGGTAGGAGAAATTCTTGGACAGGCAATTGTTTCTACAGTCCGAATTCTGGATGTGACTGAAGTTTATTTCGGAGGAGGTATCTCGGCTGGTTTGGAATTTATGATGCCGGCTTTAGAGCGGACTATCCGTCAATACTTGACCAATTATTACAACAAAGACCTGAAGTTGAAAAAAGCCACATTGGAAAATGACGCAGGAACCCTAGGAGCAGCTGCGCTTTGTTTTATGGGTTCAGGTTTGTAATCGTTACTTCAGAGACTTTAGACAAAGCATTCATTCGAAAAAGAACCTTTAGGGGTTCTTTTTCATTTTCCACCCCTTCACAGTCTGAACTTGGCTCCAAATAGTAGAAGAAAAAGCTTTGACTTTTGTCCACTAATTCCACCCGATCTGGTCTGCCAAAGGTTTTGATTAGGGCCTGATTACTAGCTCCTAAAAAATTGTTCTTCACTAGTTCCATTTCATCCAAATCCTGTAGCCGGAGTCCTTTACAACCATCGCGGTCATCTTTCCAATTTTCTAAGTTAATTCCACCTGTATCCAGCTTTTGGCTGCATGAGAATGTGGCGAGCACTGAACCCCCTAGAAGGATGGAAGCAAAGATGGAATACAAGGAATGTCTCATAGGTTTTGCAAAGGTAAGGTCCAATCTAAAGTGGACAAGTTGATTTTCTATTTTTAGCTTGTATTTGATGGGAGATTTAGAAATACTTATGAATTATGGATGGTTTAATTTAATTAGCTCTTGACTTTCATGATCTTGAGTATTTCTGACAATTATTGTCTAGATGCTTAACCTTTAATTCCTCCCGCTGTTTGGTCAAATCCTGTATATTAGCGCAACTAAATTCAAGCATATGTATTATCGATTTGGGAAAGCTTTCTATTTCCTGAGTATCCTGTTTTTCCTGTTTTTCTTGCTGTATTTCTATTCGGCTCTGCCTGAGCAAGTTTTCCTTCGACCTCAAGCAGAAGGAGAGGAGTTATCGCGCTGGGAAAAAGGAAATTTCTTTTATGGCATGATCGCATTATTTGTGATTTTTAATGCTATTGCTTTGCTCCCTCCCAAAATGCTGGAAACCAAAACTTCTGTCAAATTATATCGGATCTTTCCAAAGGGCGATCCTTTTCGTGATTACATTTTGACTTGGTTTTATTCCTTTGGAGGAATTTTAAATTTGAGTTTGGGAATGATGGTTTTTTATACGCATTCAATCAATAATCAGCAGGAAATAGGAGCTGATCAATTCAGTTTTTTCTTTTATTTAATTCCAACCCTATTAGCAATTTGGGTCCTTGCACTTTTTTTGCTGTTTGTTGGAAAAACCAAGCAACTCCAAAATCAATCTGAGTAAAAGCTATGGCAAACAACCCTGTAAACTACACAGAAGACAGTATCAAATCCCTAGACTGGCGGGAGCATATTCGCTTAAGGCCTGGTATGTATATTGGTAAATTGGGAGATGGTAGTGCTCAAGACGATGGAATTTATGTCCTTGTGAAAGAGGTGGTCGACAATTCTATTGACGAACATATGATGGGTTACGGTCGCACCATTGATGTGAAAATTTCCGAACATCGCGTTGAAGTACGGGATTATGGACGGGGTATCCCTTTGGGAAAAGTGATTGATTGTGTTTCCAAAATCAATACAGGAGGAAAATACGATTCCGGAGCCTTTCAAAAGTCTGTAGGTCTGAACGGGGTAGGTACCAAAGCCGTAAACGCGCTTTCCGAATACTTTAAAGTACAGTCTTTCCGGGATGGGGAAAGCAAGGTGGCGGAATTTGAAAAAGGGGTCTTAATTGAGGATAAAAAGATTGAAAAAACCTCTGAGCGAAATGGAACGAAGGTTATTTTTTCACCTGATTCTTCGGTTTTCAAAAATTACCACTTCATTCCGGAATACCTTGAAAATCAAATCTGGAATTATGCTTACCTCAATGCAGGTTTGACGATTAATTTCAATGGTAAAAAGTATTTTTCAGATAAAGGATTGTATGACTTACTTTCTAACAAAGTTGACGAGGAGACAATTCGATATCCGATCATCCATCTAAAAGGGAATGATATTGAAATGGCTTTGACCCATTCCAATCAGTATGGCGAGGAGTATTATTCCTTTGTAAATGGACAATTTACCACCCAAGGTGGAACGCATTTGGCTGCCTTTCGGGAGGCTATTGTTAAAACTGTTCGAGAGTTTTACAAAAAGGACTTTGATGCGTCTGATATCCGTCAGAGTGTGGTTGGAGCAATAGCAGTCCGAGTGCAAGAACCGGTTTTTGAATCTCAAACCAAGACTAAACTAGGATCACAGAGTGTGGGGCCGGATGGTCCGACTTTACGAACCTTTGTGAATGATTTTATCAA
>JABXHZ010000409.1 GCA_013373335.1 Cyclobacteriaceae bacterium
ATCAAATCGTACATGGAAATCATATTGGTCAAAGGCGCGCCTGCAGCAGCAGCCTTAAACATTTTCGTCTGCGTGATCAAGAAGGAAGTTTGATAACCACCCCAAGAGTGGCCGTGAATGCCAATGTTGTTTTCGTCAATCACACCGGTTTTGATGGCTTCCTTCACCGCAGGAATCACACACCAAACAGCCGACATTCCCGGATCATCCAATTTGTACACGATATCTGGAATAAAGACTGCAAAACCATTGGAGGTGTACACGTTGGGATTCCAACCCGTACCGCTATAGCCCGGATTCGACCAGTTGTGACGGGTTTGGGAAAGCTTTTCGTAGTAATAAACTACCGTTGGATATTTCTGTCCTTCTACATAGCCTGCCGGCAAAAAGAGCGTTCCTTGTAGTTTGTCGCCCTTATCAGAAACATAATCCACCAACATCGTTCCTGCTGACCAAGCGTATTTATCTGCATCCGGAGCATTTTCAGTTACCTGCTGAAGCGAAGAAATGGATGCATCTGTCAAGTAAACTTGGGTTGGTTCGTTGAATTTTTCCTTATAAAGGAAATAGGATTCCGCATTCTTAGCTTTTGAAAGGGTCCCGATATTAGCGTCCTCCCAGATCAATACCTTAGCTCCTGCGGTCAATCCTCCTTTTTTCGCTGGAGAAAGCTGCACGATTCCGCTTTTCTTGGTCCATTCTCCGTAGGTACGGATATAAGCTGGTTTGCTCAGATCAATCCCTTTTTCTTCCGGATCTAAGGTGAATCTATACTGATAACGGATTTGATCAGCTCTTCCGTTTACAGTCAAATTAATCGGTGTTTCTTTGGAAGAAGAAGACACTGGAACTTGCCAAATATCCCAGCCATCTCGAAGTAAGACATACTTGCTGTCTGAACTCCAGCCCAAAGCACCGTAGAGTGGCTTTTCGATATTGTGGTCGTCTTCTACATTAATGAAGGAAACAGGCATACCTTCCGTGATATTTCTGCTCTGGCCCGTTGGGATATCATAGATATAATAATGTCCATCTAAACCATAGATTAATTTTCCCCCATCAGGAGATACGCGAGGGAAGGAGGAGTAATTAGGAAGGTAAAACTTGGTGAAGAGCTCCTTCTTTTCTCCAGTTTTCAGATCGACGATATAAAAATCCCGGTAACTCTGTCCATCCAGATTGCCATCTAGCTCATATGCTTGGAAATCCGACCCTAGTGCATATCGTTCTTTTTCCAAAATATTCAAGTCCCGCATGCTACTGTCTTGCAATTGGATATGCTTACCTGCAGTGACATCATACATGGCCCAGAAACTGTAGTTTTTATCCTGATTCTGCATGACCTGCTGTCTGGATTGTAATCTACTGTCATTCCAGTGCCAGATGGTCATATCCGGCTTTTTGGCATCATTCTCCTTCTTCTCTTTCACCTTTCCAGAATCCAATTTTGCAATGGCTTTTTGTAAATCAGAAATGGATTTGATGGTTGTGTCTGCCATGATTTTCTTCATGGCTTCTGCCTCAGCCTTTTTTACTGAGTCTTGATCTACTTCTTTTTTCTCCTCCTTTTTCTCAGCTAATTCCAGGGGATGAATTCCGTAGAATAAACGAGTCAAATCCTCCGACCACATGGGTCTTCTGTTTGGGGAAATGGTGTAAGCATGATCAAAGTTGACTGAGTCTTTTTCCGGATTGTATACGGTCACTTGAGGAGCGCCTAGGTTTTTCACTCCTACGACCTGTCCTTTATCCTGCTTGTACTTTTTGTCCTTGACCATTTTCAAAGCAGCAAAAGCATCTCCTTTTTCAGTCCAAGCCAATGATCGGTAGGAGGCCTTGTCTGAATCCAAAATTTGGATGCTATTTCCAGCTACATTCATTAGATACAAGCCATTTCCAGATTGATTGGCTGCATCCACTGTGTAGGCTAGATAAGTTCCTGCTTTGTTAAAAGAGAAATCGGCTACATTTCCCAGATTTTGGGATTTTTCGCTGTTGAGATGGTAGATCAATAAATCAGATCCACGCACATCGCCACCGTTTCCATTTCCTTCTTTGGAAAGGTTTACCGCCAAAACAGTCGAGGCTTTTCCGTTGAAGGCGTAGTTGCTAACATTTTCAAATTCTATTTTGTCATCGCTACCTAATTTGACAAGAATAGCCTTGTTTTTGAGTGGCTTTCCTTTGCTCTTTTCATTGGCTTTTTTCTGTGAAAAAGTCGGGTATTCGGTGTAGGCAAACCACGTCCCATCCTCGCTAAACTGCATGGAAGGATAATTAGTCGAGCCGATTTTGAAGGTTTTCTTACTGTTCTCATCCCCCACTTTTTGCAGGATGATTTCTCCGTCTCCTTCGAGTTGAACGAGTCCATAGGCCATCCACTGTCCGTCAGGGGAGAGTTGAAATGCCGATCCAGGCATATATTTCCAAGTAGGAATATCTTTCCAAGTGATGGGTTTAAGGTCTTGGGCGAATGCCAGACTGGCAATCAGGAAAAGTGCCCAAAATGTCAAAATGTGTTTTCGTATCATAATTTTCTTATTTCTAAGATGGGAAAATAGGGAAAATTGCTAGAAACTCCGATCTGATTTATTTGATTAGGAATGAAAGCAAATAGATTTCAATTTTTTCATTTATTTCTGATTCAAGATCGATTTATAAAAAAAGACCTGCCAGGTACTAAAATCCTGGCAGGTCCGATGTCTTCCGATTTTTCTCTTTACATAGCTATATTCAAAAAAAATAATTTCATGAGAGCTGGCTACAGCATACTGATTACTGCTTACTATACACAACCTTTCCTCCCATAACAGTCATCGTTACCTTCGTTTTGAGGATATCATCCTCTGGTACTTCCATGATATTCTGGTCAAAAACAGTGAAGTCAGCTGCTTTGCCTACTTCGATGGATCCTTTGAAATTCTCCTCAAACTCGGCAAAAGCACCATCTAAGGTGTAGGATTTTAAAGCTTCTTCACGAGTCATTTTTTGATCCGCTTCATAACCTCCTTCTGGAAGTCCTTCCAAAGTTTTGCGGGTCACGGAAGCATAAAAAGATGGAATAGGATCTACTGGTTCCACTGGGGCATCTGTTCCATTCGTCACAACAGCACCTGTTTTCATCAATTTCTGCCAAACATAGGCTCCATCAATAATTCGTTTTTCCCCTAATCGATCAATAGCCCAAGGCCGATCCGAACTCAAATGAATGGCTTGCATCGCAGCAATCACACCCAACTGACCAAAACGCGGAATATCATCTGGATGGATATGTTGCGCATGTTCGATGCGGAAACGGTGATCGGTAGCATCTGGGAACTTGGTGAAAGCGGCTTCGTATCTATCCAAAATCTCTTGATTGGCACGGTCACCGATGGCATGGGAACAAACCTGAAAACCTAAAGGAAGTGCCTTTTCAGAAACCTCAGTCACCACAGACATTGGCAAAGTCTCATGGCCTCTATGCCCTGGTCTGTCGGTGTAATCTTCCAATAGCCAAGCGCCTCTAGGACCTAACGCCCCATCACAATTCAATTTGATTGACCTAACTGTCAAAAGATGATCTTCAGTATCGATCATAGGGCCTTTTTTGTACCATTCTTCCAAAAGCTCAGGCTGACGGCCCGTTAACATTATGTATTGTCGAACTGTAAGTTTTCCCTCGTCTTTGAATTTTTGAACCAAGTCGATTACATCCTGACCGGACCCTGCATCATGAAAGGATGTAATGCCTTTCTCTACCAGCTCCTGCAATGCCAATGTCAAAGCTTCTTCTGCTCTTTCGGGAGTTTCCTCAGGGACTAATCTAGCTACAAGGCTCGAAGCTCTTTCGGTCAATACCCCCGTAGGATTGCCTAATTCATCGGTGATGATTTCTCCGCCTTCTACCTCACCAGGTCTTTCTCCCTTCAGGTTGGCGATTCCAGCGAGTTCTAAGGCTTTGGCATTGGCAAAAGAAGCATGCCCGGAAGCATGGCGAAGAAATACAGGATTATTTGGCGAAACGGCATTCAATTGGTCATTGGTTTGGAATCCTTTGACCATTTTTTCTGGTTTTTCGATCCACTTATCTTGATGCCATCCTCGACCCGTAATCCAGTCGCCAGGGTTCGCTTTTTCAACTGCTTCAGCGACCTTTTCAACTAATTCATCATAGGTTTTGACATACATGAGATCAAGCTCCAGTTTGTTATAACCGATCCCCATTAAGTGTCCGTGGGACTCGATAAATCCTGGAGTCATGGTTTTGCCTTGCAAGTCAACTACCTCGGTGTTTTCACCGACGAGTTCCTGGATTTCAGCTGTAGTTCCAACGGCTTGAATCATGCCGTCTTTCACGGCAACAGCTTCCACTTTAGGATTGGATTCATCCACGGTGTAGATGATTCCATTGATAAATACGGAGTCAGCCGGATTTTCAGGGCCTGAACTACAGGAAAACCCGAAAAAAGCCACTAGGGCAAGAATATATAATTTTTTCATAATTATTGATTTCTAATACGAAAGCTAGTGTATTTATGCAATCTGAACAAAACCAGTCCTGTAATTACCGAATCCAGATTTTTTTGGAGATCATTCTCCGTTTGCTTGTTTCCAATTGAAAAATATACAGGCCCGGTGTCAGGAAACCGGCTTGAATTTCCAGTTCTTGGCCTGCATTAATTCTGACATCCGAAAGAAGAACCTGGCCCATGGCGGATACCAATCTGCCTGTTCCATTCTGATTGCTGATAACTTTTAGAGGTCCATTACTTGGATTAGGGTAAACCAAAACTTGAATTGATTCGGAAGGAGGTGAGGAAGAATCTAAAGCAGATAGATAAATCAATCCACCTCCTCTCGTTCCCAAAATCAAGTCCGGATTTTCACCAAAAAGATTTGGGATTAGGGTGATCCATGTATTCCTGCCCAATCGGCTTGGAAAATCTAAGTTTCCAATCCGGATTTTCACCTCTTCCCGTTCTGAATTTTTCATGAAATCTTTGATCAATTGGATAATCCCTCTTTGATCAACTGCGTAGAGGTTAGGCTGATCTCCTTGGTTAACCGCAATACTTAGATTTCGATTCGCAGGATTATCCTGAAAGCCTAAAAAGTCAGTTTCTGACAATTGGGCAGAAAGGGAATCCCAATCTATTTCATAAAGGTCCAATCCTCCATTTTGACGGGCGACTAGGAAGTATTCCTGATTTTCAAAGGAGAAAAATTGAAGGAAATCTCCCCGATTAGGTTCATATCCAGAAATCGAAATTTCTTCCCAAGTCCCTTCGGAAAATTCGAAGAGTACCTGCTTGGGAAGGGATCCTTCAAACCGAATTCCACTAAGAAGTGTGTGTGAATTAGCGTTGATGTCTTGATATTCCAGATATTGAATTTCTGTCAAATTTAGCTCCCGAACTTCTTGGTTTCTTGAAGCCAATGCGAACTGACCATTTTGAAAACTAAGGAGGCTTAGTTCACCCAAAACTTCACCATTTCTGGTCATATTGGAGCTTACTATCAGTTCTCCTCCGTTAAGATTTCCTTTGAAAAACGGACGGGAATTTTCTCCCAAATCTAAGGTTTGATTTTGTAGAAAGGGGGAAGATTCTCCATTGAAGACAAAGAGAGAGGATTCATAATCTATTCCATAAACAAGAGAGGCTTCGTTTGAATTGAGGCTGATCACTAATTGATTTTCAATCCAGGAAGCGTTGTGGAATGAGGGGAATTCCGGAAGAGATCCTAGATTGGGCAGACTATTTGAAAATTCGTCAAATAGGGGTTCTTTTTTGGTGCCATTATTTGGGAGGAAATATAAGACTTGACATTCATCTCTTCCGAGCAATAAGTCTGGGATTTCATCACCTGTAAAATCGTGGTACAGAATGGAATGTCCACCGGCATGCTGTATCCGCAGGTTTTCGATTGGGCTTTCTGTTAAATCCAACCCACTACAAGTTTGGCCGAATGAAATATCCCCACAGGCACAAAATTCGAAATTCCCCCAATGGGTCTTCGGGAAGGCAAAGCCATCAATATCTGGAATTCCTTTCCGGTCTATAGAGGTGTTTTCATAAAATTCCAAGTAATCACCGGACGCAAAATTGAAAATGGCAAGGTCCAAATCCCCATCTTCATCTAAATCCGTAATCAAGGGGGTATCCAAATTGTTTGCTTGAATATTGGATCCATTATCCAAGGGAAGAAAATTTCGTTCCAATTCCCAGGAAATTTCATCTCCCACCGAAGTGTTTTTATAGGCTTTGATTCCCAAAGCCGTGGAGGTGAAAAGGTCTTTTTTCCCATCTCCATCGAAGTCTGCCAAAACCAAAAAACCACTGATATCGCTTGGAAAGAAATAAGCCCATTCTGGTTTAAGGATAAAGGATTCAGCTGATTTTTGGAATATGCTTAGTTGTCTGGAATTGATGTCCCAAATCACATATTCTTCAATTTCGTCTCCATTTAAATCGATGGTCTGAATTTGTGC
>JABXHZ010000013.1 GCA_013373335.1 Cyclobacteriaceae bacterium
AGTGACTTATTGGATCAATTTGGAGGGCATAAATATGCAGCGGGACTTACCCTTTCGGTCGACAAGGTTCCTGCTTTTCAGGCAAAATTTGAAGAGGTAGTAAAAAGCCGAATTGAAGAAGTTCACCGCAAGCCTGTGATAGAAATAGACGATGAACTCCTCTTGGATCAAATCAATTACCGCTTTTACAATATTCTAAAGCAGATGGCCCCTTTTGGGCCAGGCAATCCCGAACCCATTTTCAGGATTTCAAATGTGTATGCTGAAGATGTGGTGGTTTTGAAAGAAAAACATCTGCGTTTCAAAATAAAGCAAGATGGCCAAGAGACAACACCTGTTTGTTTGGGTTTTGGCATGGCAGACCGGGCCAAAGATCCGGATTTGACTACCGTGAATTTTCTTCGCTCGAAAATGCGCTTTGATTTAGTAGCAGAAATGAGGGAAAATTTCTTCCGGGATAAAAGTAGCTTGCAACTCTACGTGAAAGATATCAAATTCGACTAGGATGATACTGAAAGCCGAACATTTGGTCAAAATATATAAGGGACGAAAAGTAGTCAATGATATCTCCGTGGAAGTAAGTCAGGGAGAAATCGTAGGACTTTTGGGCCCCAATGGAGCAGGGAAAACCACTTCCTTCTACATGATCGTGGGATTAATTCAACCGAATGAAGGAAAGATTTTTTTGGATCAGGAAGACATTACAGGACTCCCCATGTATAAGCGGGCACAGCGGGGAATCGGCTATTTGGCGCAGGAAGCTTCTGTTTTTCGAAAGCTTTCCGTAGAGGAAAATATCATGGCCGTTTTGGAAATGACAGATCTTCCCAAGCAGGCTCAAAAGGAAAAAATGGAAAGCCTCTTGGAGGAATTCAGTTTGACCCATGTGCGAAAGAACCTTGGAATGGTTCTTTCCGGAGGTGAGCGTCGACGAACTGAAATTGCCCGGGCTTTGGCAGTAGATCCCAAATTCGTGCTCTTGGACGAACCTTTTGCTGGAGTGGACCCTATTGCCGTGGAAGAAATTCAAACCATTGTCGCCAAACTCAAGACTAAGAATATTGGCATATTAATCACGGACCACAATGTCAATGAAACCCTTTCCATCACGGATCGGGCCTATTTAATGTTCGAAGGTAGACTTCTAAAAGCAGGAACCGCGGAGGAACTCGCAGCTGATGAGCAAGTTCGAAAAGTCTATCTGGGCAGTCAGTTCGAGTTGAAACGTAAAAGTTTTTCGAATTAATGGAGGTCATCAATAGCTTTATGACCTGGATCTTCAAAAATCGCTTGGGACAAATCGAAAGTTTCAAGCAAGATCCACATACAGTCCAAGAGGAAGTTTTCCGAGAATTAATTGAAGCTGGAAGGCAAACCAAATTTGGAAAGGAATTTGGCTTCAACTCCATTCGATCCTATGAGGATTTTTCCCGAAAAGTACCGCTCTTTGATTATGAGGGAATTAAACCTTACATCGACCGGGTGATGAAAGGAGAACAAGAGGTCCTTTGGAACACTGAAGTTGAATGGTTTTCGAAATCCTCCGGGACCACATCCAGTCGAAGTAAATACATTCCCGTTACTGAGGAAAGCTTGGAAGATTGCCATTTCAAAGGAGGAAAAGACATGGTCACCCTTTATGTCAGCAACTATCCTGATTCAAAACTATTCTCGGGTAAGTCACTTTCAATCGGAGGGTCACTAGAGAAAAATCCCTTAAATCCTTATGGAAACACCAAGGCTGGTGATATTTCCGCTGTAATCATGAAAAACTTGCCCATCTGGGCACAATTCGCACGTACTCCTTCATTGGAAACAGCTCTCATGGGTGAATGGGAGTCCAAAATTGAAAAGATGGCTTTTGAAACCATGAATGAAAACGTGGTCAGCATTGCCGGTGTACCCACTTGGACGATCGTGCTCCTCAGAAGAATTCTTGAAATCAAAAAAGCAAAGCATATTCTGGAAGTATGGCCCAATCTAGAGGTATTTTTTCACGGTGCTGTTGCCTTTGGACCCTATAAAAGCCTTTTCCAGGAATTGATCCCTTCCGATCGGATGCGATACATGGAAACTTACAATGCCTCAGAGGGATTCTTTGGCTTACAAGACCAGCCTCATTCTGATGAACTTCTACTCCTGTTGGATTATGGAATTTTTTATGAATTCATCCCAATGGAGCATTTGGAAACAGGAAACATCAAAGCCGTTCCATTGAAGGATGTGGAAGTTGGAAAAAACTACGCCATGGTTATTTCAACCAATGGAGGACTTTGGCGCTACAAAATCGGGGACACCATCCGGTTCACATCTACCAGCCCTTACCGTTTTAAAATATCTGGTCGGACCAAACATTTCATCAATGCCTTTGGGGAAGAGGTGATTGTGGAAAATGCTGAAATAGCTATTGCCTTTGCAGCCGAACATACGGGAGCAAGTATTGAAAACTTCACAGCAGCTCCAGCCTATTTTGGGAACTCCGGAGAAAAAGGTGCACACGAATGGATCATTGAATTCGCAAAAAAACCGACAGACATTACGCACTTTGGCGAATTACTGGATCGGCATCTTCGCGAAATCAATTCGGATTATGATGCTAAACGTCACAAAGACTTAGCTTTGGTACCGCCCATTATTCACATCGCTGAGGAAGGACTTTTTCAAAAATGGTTAAGCCAAAAAGGAAAATTAGGCGGACAAAACAAGGTCCCCAGACTTTCCAATAACAGAGAATATTTAGAAGAGCTTTTGAAGCTGATGAAATAAATTATTTCCCACTTAATACATCTTCTACAAAGGAACGAATATCTCTGGCCAAGGCTTCAAAATCCTCTCTTCG
>JABXHZ010000307.1 GCA_013373335.1 Cyclobacteriaceae bacterium
AGGCGGGAACTGCTATAGAGTAAATAAGTGAGTTTTTGTAAAGAGTCCATTTAATTTCAATTTGACTCAATTTAATTGAAAAAATTTATTTTTCGGGATTTTCTGCCTCCAGCTAAAGCTGGGGAGTGGGGAAGAAAAACAAAAATGGTATTAACCGAATGCCTTTTTATGCTAAAGCCAGTAACGAAAATGGATCCTTTGGGGAGGGGCTAAAGCACCTTCCCTATTGAAAATTGGAAATTTGACTTTGGGGAAGCACTTGGAATATTTAAAACTTTAAAACTCAATTTGTATAATCACTTGCCTCCAGCTTTAGCTTGAGGATGGGGTATTGAAGAACCAAAATTGGCTTCAGCCAAATGCTTCTCTTTTTTTGGCTAAAGCCACATAAAAAGAACTTCTCTTTTAGGGAGGGGCTGAAGCGCCCTCCCTATTGATGCATTGGGGAATCCAATCGGAGAGACTAGATAGATTTAGGATTTATTGATAACAAAATTTTATTACTGAATCATTTACCTTCAGCTTTAGCTGGAGGATATAGAATTTAAAAGCCTAAAATTGGCTTTAGCCAAACACATCAATTCTTTGCGGCAGCAGACAAAACTGGAGGTTTCCTATGTTTTGTGCCTTGCTCATAAGAATAAGTAAGCCGGATCAGTCTGGGCTCATCATACATTCTTCCTAAAAATTGAAGACCTGCCGGCAAATTAGCACTGGTGAATCCCATTGGAACAGTGAAGGCAGGTTGTCCGGTATGAGGCGCAATAATCTGACTGTTGTCTCCCCGATATTCTTCTTGAAACTTTTCAATCCTTGCAGGTCTATAATTCCAGGAAGGATGGATAATCGCATCCAATTGCAGGGAGTCCATTACGTTTTCAATCGCTTCCCGGAAGGCAATTCTTCGGGCGTCCTCATAAGGATTTCCACAAGCTTCATCTTCTAGTCCCCATCTACCTGAATTTTCTGCCATCATGGTCAGGCGATCCATGGCAAATTGTGATTTGGATCCAATCCGAATAATATCCTCCAAAGTTTGAATTGTGTCATTTTGAACATATTCAGCTAAAAAAGACTCCAAATCATCCCGAAAAGTAGCACACCATTGGTTTTGTCGGAGGCTTGCAAAGTCAGGAATGGTAATTGGATCGATGACAGTTGCCCCAAGGTTTTGCAAGTCTAGCAGGGATTGTTCAAAAAGTGCACTTACCTCAGGATCCATGTCCTGCATAATTTCTCGGAGTACTCCGATACGAGCTCCTTGTAAGCCCTTTGGATCCAAATATTGTTGATAATTGGTTTGAGCTTTTCCTTCGGAATACTGTGTAAGCGGGTCTTTTGTATCTATCCCGGCCATGATTTCTAGGACCCGAGTGGCATCTTCTACAGTCCGACACATAGGCCCAACCACGTCATTTCGAAGATACAAGGGCACAATTCCCGTTCGACTGATCAGGCCTAAGGTGGTTCGGAAACCTACTAAGGAATTGTGTGAAGAAGGGCCACGAATAGAATTGCCCGTATCCGTTCCCAATCCTACTGTGCCGAAATTTGCCGCAACCGCTGCTCCGGTACCTCCACTGGAACCTGCAGGGACATAGTCGAGATTGTATGGATTATGGGTTGTTCCATGTGTAGAACTTTCTGAATGCATGGGTGAAAAGGCCCATTCAGCCATATTAGATTTGGCGAGGATGATGGCCCCAGCTTTTACCAATCTAGAGATGATGGGAGCATTTTCATCTGGAATGAAGTCTTTCAAAGCCAATGAACCAGCTGTGGTAGGAAGTCCTATTGTATTGATATTGTCCTTAACGATAACTGGTATGCCATGTAGGGGCCTCAGTTTTCCGCTTTTTTCAAATTCCCGATCAAGTTCTTTTGCCTGCGTAAGGGCACCCGGATTGATAGTCGTAATTGAGTTGATTGATTCATCAAGGCTAGCTATCCGGTCGAGGTATGCTTGGGTAAGTTGAACAGCTGAAAAATCCCCATTCTTGTAAGCATTGTGAATTTCTGAGATAGTCAGTTCTTCAAGCTCAATAGGAGTTTGCTCTTCGGCTTTCTGACACCCAATTATTCCAAAAATTAATAGGTAAATAAGCGCTTGAAGTTTGTTCATATTTGAATTTATAAAATGGCTACAAGTAAGGTGTTTTTTTACCCAAAACTAAGAGACTATAAATCAATTCAATGCCGACATATTTCTTCTTAATCCGATCAACAGAATCACACAAGTAGCAATCATGGCTATTGATAGTGAAATAAGTGAAAATCCAATCATCCCCTCAACTATTGGAGAACTTTCTTCCGTTGGTGCCATTATTCCCAGCATTTTTCCTCCATTGAATATTGCGGCAAGTAAGATCCCAAACCAATTCATAAAGGTTCCATAAATCGCAAGCCAAAATGTGATTTTCAACCATTTTTCTGACACTAGGATTTTATCCCAAATTAGTCCAAGGATGATCAGGAACATTCCGTTTAAAATCCCTTCTATATGGCTAGAAACCCCCATCCTAGGGTTGGCAAAAATAGGAGCCATTAATCCAACTACTAGGCCTAGAAGAAAAAGGAAAATTCCCCAATAGATGAGTCTATTGGATTGAATTTTTAGAAGTGTTGACTTTTCCATAGGGATATTTTTTAAGGGTTAAAATGAAAATGAGAGCCTGACTCCCGAGGCTCTCTTTATTATTAATCTTAAAACCTGATGTCTTTCGACTGCAGTATATCTACTATCGTAGGGAAATCCCATTTTGGTAGGTGTAATGCAACTTGGTATTGGCTTCAAAATCATCCACGAAATGCTGTAAAATAGGATCCCATTTGAGTGGACGGTTCAAATCCTTAGCAATGTTGCCAATTGTACAGGAACTGCAAGTACTGTGGCCAATCTCTACCGGAACAATAGGATCTTTTCGGCGCTGTATTGATTCAATAAAATCGATGTAGTGCTGAGTATAATTGAAATTATTGTCATTTTTCTCTAAGGTGATTTCTGGTAAAGAGCTATCAAAATTACCTCTGGAAACCTTGATCCATCCTTTTTCTCCCATGAATTTCACTCCTTGCCTGCCCTCATCAAAAGATGTGATTTTCATCGGAATTCCATCAGCAAATCGATATGTAAGCGGAGATTCTCCCATGGGAGGAATGACTTCTACGGGTCCCTTTCGATCTTGATTCAAACCCCATTGTGCGATGTCGATCATATGGGCTCCCCAGTCGGTCATGAGCCCGCCACCGGTTTCTTTAAACCATCGCCAAGCGGCCCAAAGCTTTTCGTTTTCAACAGGATCCAAAGAAATGGGTGGGTTTAAGTTTGGGTGATAGGGCAAATCGGGAAGCGGTCCCAACCAGGCTTTCCAATCGAGACCAGTAGGAACTTCTTCAGGAGTTAAGTCGAAAGGTCTTGGGAAGGGATTATCTCCCACATGCACCAGTACCTCTTGAATTTTTCCAATACTTCCTTTTTGAACATGGGCGACGGCAGTTTGAAAATTCACCGCTGAGCGCTGCATGCTACCTACGGCGAGTACTGTGCCATTTTCCCGAACAGCTTTCACCAGTTGCTGACCCTCATAGATTGTAAAAGTCAGGGGTTTTTCCAGGTAAATATCCTTTTTGGCCAGGCAGGCATCTATAGCGATTTTCGCATGCCAATGGTCTGGGGTAGCGATCACTACGGCATCTACTTCTGAACTTGCCAGAAGGTCCCGATAATCATCGTAAACTTTCAAACTAGGAGGTTGCGTCCCTCGTTGTGCGTAGGCTGCCTTTACTCGTTGTTCAAATCGAGTTCGTTTGATTTCATAGACGTCGGCCCCAGCGGTGACTTCCACTTCAGGAAGTTGCATAAAGCGATTCAACAAGCCCATGGCTTGTCGACCTACGCCGATAAAGCCCAGTCGGACTGTTTTTCCAAAGGATGTTCGTTTGGTTTTAGCGAAGGAAAATTCAGGAGCTAAGGTCAATCCAGCTCCTGCAAGTGCACTGGTCAGGAAAAATTTTCTTCTTGAAATAGCCATGGAATATAGGTTTTTGGGTTGTAGACTATGGAATTTAACCAATTCAGAAAAAATCCCAGCTAATTTTTGATAAATGGTGGTCAAATCACCTCGAATGAAAAAGGTTGAAGGAATGTTGAACTCTTTGAGGTTTTCCTAACTTAGGGATTCAGATTTCAGTCCAATATGACGATTCAACAACTCGAATATTTGATTGCCGTGGATAAACATCGGCACTTTGGCCATGCGGCCGAATCCTGTTTTGTCACGCAGCCTACCCTTAGTGCACAGCTTAGTAAACTTGAACGGGAACTTGGTGTAATCCTCTTTGACCGAAGCAAAATGCCCGTTATTCCAACCGAAATTGGAGTTCAGGTAATCGAACATGCCAAAAAGGTGGTATCTGAAAGCAAAGGTATATATGAGTTAGTAGCTCAGTTGAAGGGTGATATTTCCGGTACTATCAAACTGGGGATCATTCCTACCTTAGCACCCTATTTATTGCATCTTTTTGTCAGAGGATTTTTGGAAAAATATCCCAATGTCAAGCTTGAAGTTCAGGAGATGGTTACCGAAGAGGTAGTTCGAAGATTGAAAAATGATGAGTTGGATTTAGGGATCATAGTAACTCCCTTGGATGAACCGGGTATTTTGGAAAAGCCCATGTTTTATGAAAAATTTTATGCCTACTTGTCAAAAGACCATCCACTTTTAGAAAAGAAGGAAATCACGGCTGACGAGATCAAATCAGATGAGTTGTGGATTTTGCAGCAGGGGCATTGCTTCAGGGATCAAGTGATTAATTTCTGTGATCCCTACAGTAGTGGACATCAGAATTTTCATTACGAATCGGGCTCCTTGGAGGGGCTTCGGAATATGGTCAATCGTTACAAAGGGGTGACCCTACTTCCTGAATTGGCCACACACGATCTAAATGAGGAGGAAAAAAGCCGACTTCGTCCATTTAAGGGACAGGCACCTACTCGGGAGGTCAGTATTATCTTGAATCGAAGCTTTTTGAAGCAAAAACTGGTGGAACTATTATTCAATGAAATCACAGCTGCCATCCCAGAAGAAATGACTTCCAAAGCTCATGGGAAGGTAGTACGATTCAAGTAAATTATTGCTTCTTTAAAATGTAGCGGTCTGCCAAATCCCCTTCGATGAGCTTTCCATTTCTATCGAGGTGCCATAATTGGTTTTCACCTACCTGATACTTTCCGGGGGTATCTTCCATTTCCAAAAGTGTAATCATGGAGCCGGTTTCATCCCATTGAAAAGGGGCTTCGATTTCATAGACTTTGGTATCCTTTCCCAAATAGGTGGCTTTGTAGAGGTAGGTGCCATCCAGGTTTAAGGTAAGTTCCGTTTCGATTCCTTCGCAATCTGCGCAGGGAAGCGTGCCCTTGTACGTTCCGTTCCAGTCCAGGGCATTTTGAGATGTATCCCCAGTTGGAATCTGGGTTTTTACTGTGTCATCCCTTTCTATTTCGATAGTCTTGGTGATTTCTTCCGTGATTTCGATGGTTTTTCTCTCCTCTTTTTGGCAGGAGAAAAGGGCAAATAGTCCGATTAAGAGTAGTGAAAAATTTTTCATTAGTCTAGCGTTTAGGATTAATTTATTGTACCGCTAATTACCCGGGTACTGACGACTCCAAAGACTTTGATATCGATTTTTGTCAGCGTTTTTTCCTGAAGCCGCTGGTTTTCCAATAGATCAGCGGTTGCCGCTTCTTCATTTCCAAGTTGCCGATTAATCTGAGACCGTAGCTCCAGATAGGTAGGTTCAAAAGGCTTTTGAGTCACCAGTCGATCTGCAATTTTTAGAGCTTTTTCAGGTTTTCCTTTGTAAATGTATTTCGTGGCCGCTTCAATCGCTTCATCAGGAGTATTGGGATCAATCATTTCAAAATTGAAGATCAATTGATAGGTTTCATCCCGATTTCGATCTCCCAGCATCTCTGGTTTCCAAAGATCCAGGGAATTCTCCAAGGCGGTTTCAGCTGATTTTTGCATTTCCTTGGATTTGGTGTCGGCGATTTCATAGGATTCCAGATTTCCTGCTTCATCAAATTTGACGTCCATGATTATGTATCCGAATTTCCTTGCTCTCAGATCAGCTGAAGGATAGCGAGTATTGGAGGCAAGGATTTTCTCCCAGACCTTTAGCGCGCCATTGGATGCGGGCGCCTCCTGAGCCAAGGCAGGGGATGATAAGAAAAAGGAAATAGTGATACTAAGAATCAGAAGAGTAATAGGACGCATTTTAGCTTAATTCAATATTGTACTAACAATATAATTTTTCCCAAATAAATATGTGTGAAAACTAAACTCCAAATTGAGTTAGATGATGATCGAGGTGTTTGTAGAATAAATTATTCCATTCCTGAGCAGTCATCGGCCCGAAAGAAGGAGATTCTTTTCCTTCGAAATAGGAGGCTCCCAGTTCTTGGGTTCTTTTGATATAGTCAATTAATTGGTTCTTTTCATTCTCAAAATCCCTGCGGTCCGCGATGATAAAAACAGGAGCCGTTCGGGCATTTTTTGGATAAGGCTTTTCATTGACTACTCCGGATTTCACAAAGGTTTTGAGTAAAAACCGCATCACAGCATTGGGTTTGGGATGCTTATCGGTGTAGGCCATTTCATAAGCAACAGCACAATGGGCTAGCATTTGATC
>JABXHZ010000152.1 GCA_013373335.1 Cyclobacteriaceae bacterium
GCACATAGTTTTAATCAATTTCAAACCAAAAAAAGAATCCACATGATGAATAGGGAGAAATCAAAATCTGCTGCAAAAAGCCGTTTTTTAATGGTGTTTCCACTGATAGCTTTGCTGGTACTAGTTTTTGCTTGTGATCAAAATTTAGCTGATGAAAACACAATCAAGCCAGAGAATGTGGTAGAAATTATTAATGAAGATGGGGAAACCGAACTTCGTGGAATGGTAAATGGAAAACTAGTAGAAATCAATGCTGATGAGATTTTTGATGTAGTGGAGGATATGCCAAAACCGAGTGGAGGAATGTCAGCGTGGAATGAATATTTGATCTCCAATTTGAAATATCCTACCAAAGCAAGAGAAACTGAAACAGAAGGGACAGTAATCGTTGCATTTGTGGTAAATACTGATGGTTCTATTTCAGATGTGGAAATCCTTCGTGGTATTGGAGCTGGCTGTGATGAGGAAGCGCTCCGAGTGATTCAAAATGCCCCGAATTGGGAACCTGGAAAGCAAAGAGGAAAGGAAGTCCGTACTCGAATGAGACTGCCTATTCGATTTAAATTGAGTTAAGATTTAAATAAAAAAATGGAAAAGGCTTCCGATTTGGAAGCCTTTTTTATGTGATTAAAAATCTGTGGATTTCCCATCCAAATTCAAGGGTTTGATCCAAATATTCCGATAGAACACATCATGTCCTTCAGCTTGTAGTTTTAGTCCTCCCGGACGATCGGTAATTCCCTTTCCTCCATCATTTCCACCGTCGATCCCCGAGTTTGGACCTCCCCATACTTGCTGAATTTCTACATTTTCATGAATCTTTTTTCCATTAAAATAAATGGTTACGTGAGCTTTTTCGGTCAATTTTCCATTTTCAAATCTAGCTGCCTTAAAGACAATGTCATAGGCATTCCATTTCCCGATCCCGTTATATGCTTCTTCTTTGGGTAGGTGCTCATTGATTACTGCGGCCATTCCATGAAGTCCATAATCCCCATCCAAGATTTGAATTTCGTATCGATTTTGAAGATATACTCCGCTATTTCCTCCTTCATTTTTCACCAAAAATTCTACATGAGCCCTGAAGTCTCGGTATTCTTTCTTGGTTACGATATCCGCTGCACCATATTTGCCTCCCGCAGCAGCTGGGTCATTACTGCTGATTACTTTCCCTCCATCAACCGGGTCAGTGACCTCCATCCATTTAATGGGAGCTTGAGCTGAAAATCTTGGTCCTTCCCAGTATTGCCATTTTTCCAAGAGCATCTCTTTGCTTCCATCCAACATTAACTCTGCTCCATCAATAGGTGCAACTCCGACTCCCACTTGAGCAAAAAGTGGACTGGATAATCCACAAATAAATATTACCGCTATTGAATTAGTTAATAGGTTTTTGAGATACTTCATAGTATTTAATTTTGGGTTTTAAATATTGATTGATCCTAATTTGGCTATTTTTAAGATATCGAAAAAGTAGATTTTGTTTTTCGGAGCATTAGTTTTTCATTTTTAAAATTCATTAGTCAATATGAAATGGCAAGGAAGAAGAAAAAGTAGCAATGTAGAAGACAGAAGAGGTCAAAGTGGACCTAGTGGAGGTGTAGGAATGAATCCGCTTCTGCTAGGTTCTCTTATTAAGTTTTTATTCTCCAAAACCGGATTGGTTGTAGTTGGGGTTTTATTGATTTTCTCCTTCATCACAGGAACCAATCCTTTGAATTTCCTAGGTTCTATCCTGAGTGGAAGAGGTCAAGGTTTCACGACTGAGTCCAGTTATACGCCTAACGCAGAAGAAGATCGCTTAGCGGATTTTAGTTCTGTGATTCTAGCTGATACTGAATTAATTTGGAGTCAATTGATTGAAAATTACAGAGAACCTACTTTAGTCCTGTTTTCCGGTTCGGTTTCTTCTGCATGTGGAAATGCCAGTGCTGCTACGGGCCCATTTTATTGTCCTGCTGATGAAAAGCTATATATCGATCTAAGCTTTTTTGAAGAGATGGAGAGAAGGTTGAATGCTCCTGGAGATTTTGCACAAGCCTATGTAATTGCCCATGAAGTTGGGCATCATATTCAAAATATTATGGGAATTACGGATGAAGTGCAGTCTCTTCGAGGACAAATACCTGAAAAGGAATACAATCAATATTCGGTTCGTCTTGAACTTCAGGCTGATTTTTTGGCAGGGGTATGGGCGCACCATTCTCAAAAGATCAGTGGTATGATGGAAGACGGAGACCTTGAAGAAGCACTCAATGCAGCGAATGCTATTGGCGATGACCGTCTCCAAAAGCAGGCAACTGGAAGAGTTGTGCCTGATTCCTTTACCCATGGCACATCTGCGCAACGGATGAGATGGTTCAAAAAAGGATTTGATACCGGAGACCTAAGCCAAGGAGATACCTTTTCTTCTGAACGTCTTTAGATTTCGAGGATATAATCCAGGATGCCTGCATTTTTTCCTTTTGGTCGGGTTACCAAAAGAGGGAGGCTATCATTGTACTGTATCAATCTCTCGGCCATGCTCCCAATAAATAGGGCAGTGGCGGCTGTTCTTCCTTTAGCTCCGATAATGATTCCGTCGGCTTCAATTTCCAAAGCCTTGGAGATGATTTCCTGAACAGGATCATCATCATCATCCTTGGTATAAATAGGGGTGATTTTGATTCCTTTTGTATCTATTTTCCGAATAAACTTCTTGTAATTGATTTCGGCATGCATTTGCATGATCTGGGTGAATTCCTCGTAGGTTTTTCCGGTAAAGTGATATCCAGAAGGAACATTGTATACATTTTGACAAACAATTTCAGCATGGCCATGACGCGCAGCTATCATAATTGCCTCTTCCATGGCGTCTCTGGAGTAATCTGAAAAATCTGAAGGAACCAATATTTTCTTAACTTTTGGAACAGAGTCTTCCGGCACAATTAATAAGGAACAGCTTGCTCTTCTTGCCAATCGTAATGCTGCAATACCGGTTCCAGGTAGATTGGTTTTTCGCCCGATGATAATCATATCCACGGATTTCTCTTCGGCCAGCTTTAATATCTTTTTTGAGAGGTTACCTTCCTTGACAATGTAATTGAGTGAGATTTCTTTTTGGTGTCCGAAGACTTCACTTACTGATTTTTTCATGGCATTTTGGCGCTCAGATACCATGTTTTCGACCAAATTGGGAAACTCTTCAAGCACTTCTTTTGGTACCGATAGGTTCTTGATCACATTTACAAAAAATATCTTCTTGGTCTGATTTACCTTGGCCACGAATTTTGCAAATTCAATTAGTGTCTTATCCAGAGGACTCTGATCAAGACAAACAATCATTTTTTTAATCAAGTACATGGGTCACCAAAATTTTAGAATGCAAAGTTAATTCCTTATCGGAAGAGCTCAGATAAATTTTGAAATAAAATATTGAAAACTCCAATATTTTAAATGAATATTTAAAATTTTTCGTTTAAAAAGGTCTTTATACCAAATAAATATAATGATTGATCAAAGGTCAATCTAACTTTATAGCTTGATTTTAGAGTAAAATTTGAATTTGTGGAAAGATAATAATTACTGAATTTTAACCCTAGCTAGTATTATCCGTATATTTGCGCAAAGCCTGGATCGCTGACATGTTCAAACTTCACAATTAATTACAATACCGAGTGAAGCCCTTTCCAAAAACAGGCCTCACCCGATTTTCAATTTATTGAGAATTGGGCCTCGTCCCTAGGGCAGGATAACAGTGGAAGTTTGCGGATTAAAGGCAGCTCAAATCTTGTCTATACGGAGGTTTGTAACACTCTAAGGTCCAGGTTTTTTTAATTTTTTGGTAATCCATTCCAACTCCTCCTTTCCTGAAAATCCAAGCTTTGCTGAAACGAAGTATATTAGAATGATGCAGCTGCTTTTGAGGATAAGATTCAAAATTGGACTGGACATTTCAGGAGTAAAATCAATCAAAACAATAGCAACGATTCCCAGAGAGATAATTTTTAGGCTTTCCAATCCAAAAGGGGAGAAACCCAATTTCAGTTTTAAATAAATGAATTTAGTGAAGTTGAATGCTAGCATGACCATAGCGGAGGCGATTGCTGCTCCTTCTATTCCATAGACTGGAATGAGAAGATAATTCAACAAAATAATCATACCGCTCATGATGACTGTAGCTGTGAGGTTGAATTTGTAATATTTTGAAAAAACCAAAATTTCTGAATTCGCAGAAAAGCCAGCATCGATAACCTTTCCCAATCCAATCCAAAAGACAACCCATTTTCCACTTTCATAAATGCTTCTATTGGGGATTAGGTAATAAATGGAGTCGATATTGATCCAAATCCCCAGGAATATGAGCAAACACAAGTACAATTGTCGATGAGAGACCTGCTTGTAGAGCTGATTAATTTCCGTGGTTTTATTTTCAGCAAAATGCTGTGCAATGACAGGCATTATTACTTGGGAAATGGCTCTCCGCGGCATTTCGATAACTAAAGCCATGCTGAAGGCTATGGTATAAATTGCATTTGCTTCCAAGCTAATCATGGAGCTAACCATAATTGAGTCAATTTTCATGATTAGGGTGGAAGCTGCAGTCGCTAGGAAGGTGATCAGGCTAAAACGAATAAATGCTCCTCGAAATCCACTGGGAAACTGCTTCCAAGAAAAATCCACTTTTAACACCTTTAGCCAAGTCAGATACAGGATCATTCCAAAAAGAGGAATAGCATAGACGAGAATTAACCCTCCCATCATCTGATCAAAACTGACCCAGTTTGCCAAAAAGCACAGGATCCAAAGACCTGTCAATAAGCGAAGTAAAACTTCCCGGAAGAAAGTGGGAATGGATACTTTTAAATAAGATCGGCTATAAGCATCCAAAATGGAATTTGCCAAAGCCAGAAACGTGATAAATAATACGATCCAGAGGTACTGAATTACCTCTGGCGAATTTGCTGCAAAAAGAGAGATAATTTGACTCTGGAAAATCCAAAACAGGCTTGTAACAATTAAAAATCCAGCGAGAGCGATAAGAAGACTAAAGCTCAAAAATGCTGTTTGGCCTTTTTCGAGTTTTGGAAAGTACCGCGTTATTCCGTGTCCCAAACCCAATTGGGCGAAGGGAACAATTAAAAGCGCTAAATCCTGAATGGTTCGAAAAGTACCCAATTGGGCTGCTTCTAAGGCATAAGGGTACAGCCAAAGAACATTTATATAGCCAATGACTACACCTATGTAGGAAAAAATTGCGGTTTGAAAGCTCTGATTGGCTACTTTGCCCATGGGCTGAAAATATCAAAAAATAAGGAAAAGCTTAAGTTTTGTGCTCAATCAATATCCCGCGCATTTTTCACAGCCTGCCTTTTTGCTAGGTTTTCCGAAAAAATGCTTCCAAAGGTAGGCTAATGCTCCGATTCCTATGAATGCTATAATTATCTCTTGCCACATTTTAGGAGAAGATTTGATAGGTGATAAATGCTGCGATATAGGCCAGGGAAGTCATGTAGACTGTTTGAATGATTGGCCATTTCCAACCTTTTGTTTCTCGATAAACTACTGCCAAGGTGCTCATGCATTGCATGGCGAAGACGTAAAATACCATCAGGGAGAAAGCTGTAGCCTTATTGAAAACTTTATCTCCAGTTTCTGGATTTATCTGTCTATCAAGTGTTTCCCTGATTGTTGCATCATCCTCTGGATCCCCTCCAATGCTGTAGATGGTTGCCATGGTTGATACAAAAACTTCCCTCGCTGCAAAAGAGGCTATTAAAGCAATCCCAATTTTCCAATCGTATCCCAAAGGCCGAATTACAGGCTCAATAGCTCTTCCCATGATTCCTATGAAAGAATTTTCCAAAAGAGCAGAAGATGCTTCTCTTTCGATTTCCGCTACTTGCTCAGGATTAGCTGCAATTGCAATTTTTGCATCCCGTTCTGATCGGATGTTATCCATGGTGGATGGTGGACCATAGGTTCCCAAAATCCAAAGGATAATGGAAATGGCCAAAATAACTTTTCCTGCAGCTGTAACGAAGGTCAGGGATTTGTTGTACATGGTGAGCAGTACATCCTTCCAACGGGGTGTTCGATAGGTAGGCAGTTCCACCATTAAAAAGGATTTTTCATCCGTTTTAAGAATAGACTTTAATCCATAAGCAGTTACCAATACCCCTAGAATTCCTAACAGATAAAGACCTAAAAGCGCCAAGGCCTGTAGATTGATAAATCCAAGAATATGCTCATTTGGAACAACCAAGCCTATCAAAATAATATAAACAGGCAATCTCGCAGAGCAACTCATCAAAGGAGTTACCATGATCGTAATCATTTTTTCTTTCCAGTTTCCTATGTTTCTGGCAGCCATAACCCCAGGAATTGCACAAGCTACCCCTGAGACCAAGGGGACAATACTTTTTCCATGAAGGCCAAAAGGTCGCATCCATCGATCCATTAGAAAAACGACCCTAGACATATACCCGGTATCTTCTAAAATCGCCAAAAAACCAAATAGTAGGGCAATTTGAGGGATGAAAATAACTACTCCTCCAATTCCCGGAATAACCCCCTCTGCTAATAAGTCAGCAATTGGGCCTTGGGGCAATACGTCAATAAGCCAGGTACTTAAATCCGCGAAGAAACCGTCAATTAGATCCATGGGGACCGAAGCCCAAGCAAAGATTGCCTGAAATATCATCAATAGGATTCCTCCAAAAATCAAATACCCCCAAAATGGGTGAAGAAGGACTTTGTCTAATTTTGATTCCTCTAGTTCAACAGATTCTTTTTTGACTAGGACTTCCTGAATAATTGAACTGATTTTTCGGTATCGAATTTTGGTCTCTTCAAGTTGGGCTGCTTCCAAATCTATTGTGACAGCCTTTAGCTTGTTTTGAATCAAGGTTCGTTTGTCTTCAGCAAGGCCCTTGTCTTTGAGCCCAAAACGAAGTAACTGATAGGCTCTATAATCATTGTCTAAGTTGAAAAATTCCCGTACATCAAGGAGTTCATCAGTATCCAAAAACTCTTTTGGTTCAATAAATGCACCCGGGTTTGAGAAGTTCTGCTGATGAATCAGTTCCCGTATTTGCTCTATACCTTTCTGATGTCTTGCGTCTGTACGGAGGATAGGTACTCCAATCTTTTTAAATAACTCAAAGGTTTTAATCTCCAATTGGCTTTTCTCGGCCAAATCAGACATGTTTAAAACAACTGCCAAGTTTAATCCCAAGTCAATCAGTTGCGTTGCCAAGAACAGGCCTCTGGATAGCTGAACCGAATCGATGACCATCAAGACGAAATCTGGTTTTTCAAGCTCGCTTAATTGATTAAGCACGCGATGAACGATGACCTCATCTTCTGAATTTGGGTAAAGGGAATAGGTGCCAGGAAGATCAATAATTTCATAAGA
>JABXHZ010000380.1 GCA_013373335.1 Cyclobacteriaceae bacterium
CATCATCAGTCACTCGCAACTTGGTCTTTTTCTTTCCAAACATGACCTCCTGAATCTCCCGCTCACCTTTTTCCAGATTCCATGCCTTCAGCAGTTCTGGAGAAAGTTTCAAGGTGGTCTTGACTGATTGGAATTCGTCGAAATTTGTTACGACGATCAGTTTCTGACTTTCATCCCAGCGGGCAAAAGCAAAGGTCTTGTTGGTGTAGGCAAGGTTTTGGGCTCGGTTGAAAGTGTGAAGCTCATGATATTCCCCCATCAGGGCGGGGCTGTTTCGGGTGAAGTTCAGCACTTCAGAATAGTAGTTTCTCAAGGCTTTTTCATTTTCTGAAAGTTGCCCTCCGTCAAATTTCCCTCCATTCATCCACTTCTGATGCTGTGGCACGCCGATGTAATCGAAAATCGAAGTCCGGCTCGGGTCACCAAAACCTGCATCCTCCACCCCGGGTTCGCCCACTTCCTGCCCGAAATAGATCATGGTCGGAGAAGTGGAAACCGTCGCGGAAACCACCATGGCAGGCAGGGCTTTCCAGGGATTCCCGGCAAATTCTGGACTGGCAATTCGCTGCTCGTCATGATTTTCTAGGAAGTGCAGCATGTGATGCTCGATGTCTTTTAGCCCTTTCAAAATCGGCACCAGATTATCGGTCGAACCGTGACCTTGCATGATGTGCTTCAGGGTATCGTAAAGCTCCACCTTGTCGTAGAGGTAATCCATTTTCCCCTTTTGGATGTAGTCCCGATACAAGCTGGGATTATACACTTCCGCCAAAAGGAAGGCATCAGGATTAGTCATTTTGATATGGGAATTGAGGTAGGACCAAAACTCCACGGGCACCATTTCGGCCATGTCGAAGCGGAATCCATCCACGCCTTTGCCTAGCCAAAACTGGGTGATGTCATTAAATTTTTTCCAGGAATTCGGCACTTCTTTTCCCTGCCAGAATTCATAATGCGCTTTCCAATCCAAGGAATCCGCTCCAGAAGGTAATTCATCAAAATCCTTGGTTCCATCGGGCCTTACTCCGTAATTGATTTTCACGGTTTCATACCAGTCATAGAAATCGGGCTGTGCTAGACGGGAACCATTTCCAGTCCATTTGGCTGGGTTTTCATCGAACTTTCCGTCTGCTAGCGGGTGCTTTTCTCCTCCAAGAGGCTGATAGCCATTTTTAGGTTCGGGTACCTGAAAAGCCTCTCCGGGTATGTAGTAGAAATTGTTGTTTTTGGCATATTCGACCGTTTGGTCATCATCTGCACCGAAATCCCGAACTCCAGCAGGGTTGTTCTTCCCTTCGTAATGACGAGATACATGATTAGGTACAATATCGATAATCACCTTCATATCATGTTGGTGTGTGCGTGCAATCAATGCTTCAAATTCCTCCATTCGCTTGGTCACATCCACTGCCAAATCCGGGTTGACCTGATAGTAATCCCGTACCGCATAGGGCGAACCTGCGCGTCCTTTGATTACATCTGGATCATCGGACATTACTCCAATTTCAGGAAAATCTCCAATCACCCCATGGTGAGGAACGCCGGTGTACCAGATGTGGGAAACCCCTAGTTTTTTGATTTCTTCCAAGGCGGTATCTGTGAAGTCATTAAACTTCCCGACTCCGTTTTCTTCCTTAGTTCCCCAAGGTTTGTTGGTAGTATTTGTATTTCCAAAAAGTCTGGTGAAAACCTGATAGACAACAATTTTTTTTGGTTTCATGGTTTCTGTTTCTGTGAGTTCAGGTTTTTTGCTTTCGCAGGAAATAAATGTGGCCGCTAGGGCCGCCATAGATAAAAATCTCTTCATTAGCTTAACGTGTCAATCGGTACAGCAAAATCGTATTTCGCTTAATCAAGTCAGGAAACTGCTTCATATTGATAGTTTCTCCCGGAGCATGCGCTCCCCTTCCAGAAGCACCCAAGCCGTCTAAACCAGGAAGGATATCTGCTACATAAGCGATATCAGCTGCACCCCGGCTTCCTGGGTCTCCAGGTTTAACCTCTCCTAGACCCATGTCCATACTTACTTGATTTAGGATTTCTGCCAAAGCATAATTTTCTTCTCCCGGCTCCATAGAAGGAATGCCATCCCGAAAGCTAATTTCAGCAGAAGTTCGAGGAAGGTTATTGGCCACAATTTCCCGCATCTTTGCTCGTGCAGCTTCTTTTTGGGCTTCTCCTAGGAAACGTAGATCCCCAGTTACATAAGCTTCACGTGCAACAATATTTGTTTTCCCTAATGCTTCTCCTTTTCCGGTTTCTTCATCATAAGTGATATCAGACCCACCAATAAATTGTCCAGGGTTAAAGGTTAGGTATTTTTCCCCAGCTAAGGCTTCCCGAAATTCATTTAGGATTCGTGCGGCTTCATAGATGGCTCCATATCCTGCGTTTGGACCAAATACACCACTGGAGTGACTCTGTCTACCTGTGGTTTTCAAAGTCCAGCCACTGGAACCTCTGCGGGCTACCGTCACGGTATTGAAGCCTTGAGCAGTTTCATAGCCCAAAGCTATATCGTGGGATTTTGCCCGTTCAATAAAATCTCTACGGGAAAGTTCATTGTCCCCCGAACTCTCCTCATCCCCCATGAAGTACACCGTAACTGAGCGGTCATCCAGCAATCCGAGTTCATGAAGAGCCTTCAAGCTAGCAAACACAAGAACATCCCCACCTTTCATATCATTGGCTCCTTGACCTGTGGCGGTACTGTCGTTGAGCCAAGTGAAAGGAGTAAAGGGCATATCTTTCTCGAATACGGTGTCTAAATGGCCTATTAGAAAAAGCTTTTTACCTTTGGATCCCTTTCTGGTAGCTACAAAATGCCCCGCCCGATTCACCTCGGCAGGAACTTCGACCCATTCGGTTTGGAATCCGATTTTTTCAAATTCACGGGCGAAAACCCGTCCGACTTCGCGCACCCCTTCTTTGTTCAGCGAACCAGAATTGATGTTGAGTACCTCTTCCAAAAGGGCGACGGTTTCTTGGTAGTTTTTATCAATGAGTTCGATCAGTTTTTGCTCGTCTTTATTAAGTTTTTGCTGTGCAAAACTTAGTGCTGGTCCAATGGCCAAAATCAGGATGAGGGTGAGTTTTTTCATGTCAGAAAAATAGTTGAAAATGAGGATGGTGGCAAGGTTATTTTGGTGACAATTGGATTGAAAGGACAAAATCTACTTTGCTAAATCTTATTTTTAATAAAAAACACTCTTCGGGATTTTAGCTGAAAAATGGCTATTATTAAATTTCTTATAACTCAATTTATAAATGGCCAATTTCAATATCGATGCCGATAAAAACCTGACCTATGATGCAATCGTCATCGGATCGGGTATCAGTGGAGGCTGGGCTGCCAAAGAGCTTTGTGAAGCAGGACTCAAAACGCTAGTACTCGAACGTGGAAGAATAGTTGAGCATGTGGTGGATTATCCCACCATGAATTTAGACCCTTGGGAGCACGAACTTCGGGGCGGACTTACTCCGGAGCAAGCTGCTCGTCATCCTAAAGGAGGGCGTTCAGGATTTATCGGGGCCTTTAATGAGCATTTTCATGCCAATGATGTTGAAAATCCTTACACAGAAGTTAAGCCCTTCATGTGGGTTCGGGCACATCAAATGGGAGGACGTTCTTTACTTTGGGGAAAACAAACCTACCGTTGGTCAGATTTGGATTTTGAGGCTAATGCTAAAGATGGCCATGGAGTAGACTGGCCTATTCGATATAAGGACTTGGAGCCTTGGTATACCTATGTGGAAAAATTTGCTGGAATCAGCGGAGAAGCATTGGGTTTGCCTCAATTGCCGGATTCACACTTTTTACCTCCTATGGAGTTAAATTGCGTTGAAAAGCATGTAAAAGAACGGATCGAAAAGGATTTTCCCGGAAGAAACTTAATTATCGGTCGGGTCGCACACCTAACCGAGCCACTCAATGGAAGAGGAAAATGCCAGTTTCGAAACCGCTGCGATCGAGGATGTCCCTATGGTGCATATTTCAGTTCGAATGCAGTGACTCTGCCAGCCGCACACGCAACGGGAAATTTGACCATTCGACCTTTTTCCATTGTTCAGTCTATCGTTTACGATGAGGAAAAAGGGAAAGCCTCCGGGGTCCGAATCATCGATGCCGAGACCGGGGAGGATATCGTATATAAAGCAAAAATCATTTTTGTAAACGCCTCAACACTAAGCACTACCCAGATTCTTTTGAATTCTACATCTCATCGTTTTCCAAATGGCTTGGGGAATGATTCAGGAGAATTGGGTCATAATTTGATGGATCACACATATCGAATTGGTGCCATGGGGACTGTGGAGGGATTTGAGGACAAATATTATAAAGGACGGCGTCCCAATGGGATTTACATTCCGCGTTATGTCAATCTTCAGGAAGGCCCTCAAAGTGATATATTTGTTCGAGGTTGGGGTTTCCAAGGTGGAGGATACCGCCAAGGTTGGGGAGCTGGAGCCAACCAAGAAGCTTTTGGAGGAGATTTTAAAGACGGCTTAATGAAACCGGGGCCTTGGGAATTTTTCATTACGGGTTTTGCGGAATGCCTCCCCTCTCACGATAACAAAGTTTATCTCAATAAGGATGTTTTGGATAAATGGGGACAACCGACACTTTCTATTGATGCTGAATGGGGTCCCAATGAATTGGCTTTGAATAAGCAGATTCGTATCGATGCGAAGGAAATGCTGGAAAGAGCAGGTTTAAAGGATATCCATGATTTTGACAATGAGCATGAGATGGGGTATGGAATTCATGAAATGGGAACAGCCCGAATGGGAAGGGATCCAAAAACTTCTGTATTGAATGCCATGAATCAGGTTCATTCTTGTAAAAATGTGTTTGTCACAGATGGAGCTAGTATGACCTCCTCTTCCTGTGTGAACCCTTCCTTAACGTATATGGCATTGACTGCCCGAGCAGCTAATCATGCAGTGTCCGAACTTAAAAAAATGAACCTCTAAGCCATGAACAGAAGAGATGTACTAAAAAAATCAGCTTTGGCAATCGGTGCGGCAGCTGGAACCCCCGCCTTGCTTAGTTTATTACAGGCATGTGCCAAGCAAGATCGAATGTCTTGGACACCCTTATTTTTGAATGAAGATCAAGCAGGGTTTATAAGTTCGTTTGTTGATTTTCTTTTACCTAAAACAGAAACTCCAGGAGGACTAGACGTTAAAGCGGATATTTTTATCGACTTGATCTATGCTAAGACCTATGATGAGGCAGGAAAACAGAATGTGATTGCCGAAATTGAAAAGTTCAATTCCGATTGTAAATCAACGTATGGAAAGGTGTTTGCGGAGCTTAATGCAGAAGAAAAGGCTTCTTGTCTAGAGGAACAGGAGGCTAAATCACCAAAATATGCACCGAAGGTGTGGGGATCGGCTGTAGGTCCTCAAGAGCCGGTTGGATTTTACAGGGGATTGAAGTCCATGGTATTGTGGGCTTACTTTAGTTCCGAAGAAGTTGGGAAAAACATTTTGAGCTATGACCCTATTCCTGGGGATTATTTAGGATGTATCCCGCTTTCAGATGTAGGAAATACCTGGAGTTTGTAAAATCAAAAAAGGCCCCGATTTTCGGGGCCTTTTCATTTATTGTAGTCGAGCTTGAATTTCTTGAATCAATCCTTCATACTTTTTCAGAATTCGGGACCAGTCTTCAAACTTCTCGTCGTCTTTTACGGTCACTTGGTTTCTTCCATCCAAATAGGCTTCCTGACTGATTAATTTAACAGCATAAGCCAATTGATCAGAGTTTCCACCGCTGCTCACGATTACCCGCGTTCGGATAACACTAGAGGCAAAGTTTTCAACTTGCCAAGAAGTAGTTAAATATCCGGTATTGAAATCTACGGTTTCTAGAATGTCAAAGTAGCGTGTAATGATGGAAGAAAGAATACGCCAAGCTTCTTCTGGTGAATATTGGGAATTGACAGGAACAGTAATTCGCACATTTGCCAAATCGGAGGATACAGAAGAAGTATAGGCTTCATCTACAGCCATTTCAATATAATCAGTCACCGGAGGTTCCTGCATATTTGATTGGTTGTAATAATTTTTGGTGTATCGAACATAGCCATCTTTCATCACTCGTACCTCCACACTACCATTGGATGGTACTTTTAGGTCATAGCTTCCTGTTCCTACAGTTTTTCCACCAATTTCGATAATTGCATCTGCTGGGTTAGTAGTAATTTTTACCAATCGATCAGCAAGCAATGCCTGCTCCCGTGTTGGGGGCTCTGGATCGGTATCTGGTTTGTTGCAGAATACTTTTGTGTACTCCACATAGCCATCCTTGTTCACAGTTACTGTCACACATTCTCCCAAAGGAACATTGATATCTTGGTTTCCTCTTCCCATAGAAACGCCGTTGGCAGTTACTACTCCATCTGCTGGTAAAACTTCCAATCTTACCTGGCGATCCTTCAATTCGAAGTAATCCTTGATTGGGGGAGTTTCTCTATCGGGAGAATTGTAATATGTCTTACTGAGTGGAGCAAAACCCGCTTTTTTTACTTCAACAGTATGAAAGCGGTCTTTTTCGATTACTAGATAAATTGCCTTTTTTCCAATGTTTCTACCATCAACAAAGATGTCCGCATCATAAGGCTCAGCAGAAATTTCTACCCTTCGAGCATCTAGTGAAACTCGCTGGTCTTTATCCCACTTCAAATCCTTATTATACTCCTTGATCACCGGTTGGAATCCAGGCTTGGTAATCTTTATCCGGTTTCGGGAATCTTTTTCCAGCTTGTATTCGATAGTCCCCATGCCTAATTCCTGCATTTCGGAATCATCATAATCATTCAAAAGGATGAATTTGGCATCAGAATGATTGGCGGTGATGGTTAATTTTTGAGCCTGGGCAACTGAAAAAGCAAAAAGACATACTACGACCGAAGTCAAAAGGTATTTGTTTATCATAAATTTTAAGGGTTGGCGATTTTGTCTGCAAATAATTCAATTAGAATTATTTATGCAACTTAAGAAAGAACAGATTTGAGCAAAGTGGTCTTGGTTATGGCCAATTTTTCCTCAAAAAGTTCAACCAATTCTCACTCATGACTTTTTGGATGTCATTCTCGGAATACCCTCTTTTTTGCAATAGATCTGGGATTTTTTGCAAATCTGCAATGGTTTCCAAATCCCAAGGACATTGTTCTTTTCCAAAAGCCCCGTCTAAATCGGATCCAATGCCGATATGGTTAGCATTTCCTGCTAGCTGACAAATATGATCCAAATGATCTAAAACTGTGGAAATGGTGACATTTCGCTCCTTGGGGGTGCTTTTTCCCCGAATCCAGTCAGGACTGAGCATCCATGCATCAAAGGCTCCGCCGATTACGGCTCCTCGATCTACCAAGGCCTTGATCATGTCATCTGAAAACTGCCGATTATGATCGACCAAGGCCCGACAGTTGTTATGACTCGCCCAAACAGGACCTTGAAAAATCTCAAGAGCATCCCAAAAGGCCAAATCGCAAAGATGGGTAGCATCTAAAATAATCCCCAATTCATCCATTTTGCGAAGTAATTCCTTCCCCTGTTGGTTGAGTGGAGCAGAGGCGTCTGTCCCATAAGCATATCGACCTGGGCCATAGTGTGCTGGTCCCAATGCTCGCAATCCCGATTCATAAGCCTTCTCGAGATAATCCAAAGAAATAATGGAATCAGCTCCTTCGAGTGAAAGAATAAAACCAATGGGTTTTTGGCTGTTTTCTTTTCCGTTTTCCCA
>JABXHZ010000245.1 GCA_013373335.1 Cyclobacteriaceae bacterium
AGAAAAAACGAGATTAGATATGCTAGATAAAAAACTTGTGGTCTCACCAAATTCAATTTGCTAAATCGGGAGCAAATTAAAAATTGTAAGAATAATTGCTGAAGAAATTTAAAATTTCCTATAGGTAAATATTAAAATTGACTCCAATCCCAATCTTTATTCATTTGGGAAATAGCATGATGGGCTGTTAGATCGTACTGACAAGGCACTATGGAAATATAATTATTCGCTATAGCCCATTCATCGTTGTCCTCACCTTTATCAAAATTGACAAAGTTTCCCGCCATCCAAAAGTATTTCCTGCCTGTAGGATCAAATCGTTCTGAAAATTCTTCCTGCCATTTGGCATCAGCTTGACGGCAGACTTTCACTCCTTTGATCGACTCATTTCTCTTCGGAGGAAAATTCACATTCAAGGCTACCCCTTTTGCAATTCCTCTTTCCAATACCTGACGAGCTATCTTCTCAACCCATTCCTCCACATGAGAAAAATCTGCCTTTGAAGAATAATCACATAAGCTAAAACCTATAGAAGGATAGCCTTCCAAAGCGCCTTCAATCGCGGCAGACATTGTCCCGGAGTAAAGCACAGAGATGGATGTATTTGAACCGTGATTGATCCCACTTACTACCAAATCAGGAGTGCGGTCTTTTAAGACATAGTGCTTGGCGAGCTTAACACAATCGGCAGGTGTTCCACTTGATTTGTAAGCCAAAACACCTTCAAAAATATCCTCTTCGTATAGGCGGAGAGTCTCACCAATCGTAATGGCATGCCCCATTCCAGATTGAGGACTGTCAGGTGCAACTACCACAACATCCCCCAATTTTTTCATGACTTCAACTAAAACTCGGATTCCTTTAGAAGTGATCCCGTCGTCATTTGAGACGAGGATAAGAGGTTTTGACATTAGTTTTTGCTGAGTTCGTTGTAATATGCAGTAATTCGAAGTAAGTCTCCTCGCTTGTCATGCTCCAATCGATTTTTGCGCATGAAAAGGCTGATTTCATCATCATATCCTGGGAGCATGTCATACAAATCCTTTTTTTTCAAGCTGTATCGCTGGATTTGATTGTCCTTGAAAAAATAATAATTGAATGCTAACCTGTAACCCATCATCGTCTGAGGGCCCCAAAATGGATTCATTCCGACAGGTCCCCATGCGCCCATATTCCGGGAGTCAGTAGCGATATATTCTCTACAAAGAAGCGCTATATCCTTTCCTTCGGTTAGGACTTCAAAAAATACAGGAATCTCATAATCCCCGTTTAATGAGTAAGGCAGACTATAAAATTTGCGAATCCCCCCATATAGTTCATCGTAAATTTCAAAATAAGCTACATTCGAAGCGGTGAAAGTAATAATGGTCTCGTTTTGTAACTGTACCAAGTTATTGTCGAGGTCATATTTTACAAGGCCAGAAAAAGCTTGCCCCTCAGTATCGTATATATTTCCCTTATGCCAAATTTGGGATGGAAATTTGTCTTGGGCTAGGGTAATTCCTGCTCCCATGATCAAAATTCCAAGAGTCAAAATGGTTAATTTAACTGTGTTTTTCATATCCTATGATACGATAATTGAATTCTCTCTGTTTAAACCAGTATCCTGAATTTAATACTATTTAAGGATGTTGTGCCCCATTTTATCGCGTTTGGTTTTTAGATAACGCTCATTATGAGGATTTGGTGCAATCTCAATAGGCACTTGCTCCACGATTTCCAAGCCATAGCCGATTAATCCAACTCTTTTTTGAGGATTATTTGAAATAAGACGGATTTTACTGACTCCAAGATCCCTTAAAATTTGAGCTCCTACTCCATAATCTCGACTATCCATTGGAAGCCCTAAAGCCAAGTTTGCTTGAACTGTATCCATTCCTTCTTCTTGCAACTTGTAAGCTTTCAACTTATTGATCAAGCCAATCCCTCTACCTTCTTGATTCATGTAAAGGACTAATCCTTTCCCTTCTTTTTCCACCATTCTCATGGCGGCATGCAGTTGAGGACCACAATCGCAGCGACAACTACCAAAAATATCACCTGTAACACAGGATGAATGAACACGGACCAAAATGGGCTCATCCTTTTCCCAAGTTCCTTTGATCAGCGCCAAATGAAGTTCATTGGTGTTGATTTGGCGAAAAGCAATCAAATCGAAATCACCATATTCAGTAGGCATTTCAACACCGATTTCCCGCTTGATTAAAGATTCATGTTTAAGACGATAAGCGATTAAGTCTTTGATGGAAACCAATTTGAGATCAAAACGCTTTGCCACCTCAACCAAATCAGGTAAACGTGCCATAGACCCATCCTCATTCATGATTTCAACCAAAACTCCCGCTGGCTTCAAGCCTGCAAGTCGTGCAAAATCAATGGCTGCCTCAGTATGCCCAGCACGACGCAAAACTCCTCCCCTTTTTGCTTTTAAAGGAAAAATATGCCCTGGTTTTCCCAGTTCGGATGGGTCAATACTTTCATCTACCAATGCAAGAATGGTTTTTGAACGATCCGAAGCAGAAATACCCGTCGTACAGCCGTGCCCGATTAGATCCACAGAAACCGTGAAAGGAGTTTCAAAAGCAGCCGTGTTTTGACCTACCATCAATTCAAGGCCTAATTCCTCACAACGATCTTCAATAAGAGGTGCACAGATAAGCCCTCTACCATGCTTCGCCATAAAGTTGATTATTTCAGGAGTTACTTTTTCAGCTGCGCATACAAAGTCTCCCTCATTTTCACGGTCTTCATCATCTACAACAATGATGACTTTTCCTTCTTTTATAGCTTCGATGGCCTCTTCAATTGAGTCCAATTGGTATTTTTCCACAGATTTTTGCAAGTCGGTTTAAAGGACAAATTTAACTGCTTTCGGTTCTAAAACAGGACAGTGCCAAATAAAGTTTGGTTTTTAGCCGATGACAATGCCCAGTTCCCGGTCAATTTCCATCTGAACTTGTTTTAATCCTAAAAATATTTCCTGCAGTTCGAGGATTTGATCATCGGAAAGTTTTTCTGATTCCGCATTTTTGATCTTCTGAATAGCTTCTTCCATCATTCTACGAACAAATTTTCGCTTTAAACGCAGAATAGACTTGTAACTCGTAAGGGTCAAATCATCATCTTCCCGAGGAATAAGAATTTGAAATTTTTCAGTCCAATGTACTGAAGCCTCTCTTCTAGGAGTGATCAAATCAATGACTTCATCCCGGATTTCGCGATCAGGAATTCCCAAAAAATAATCTGAATCCACAATTACCCCTTTATTGAGATTTTCGCGGAACATTTTCAAAATTCTTGCATAAAGAGGATTTTCAAAGGCTAAATCTTCTGTTTCCGACAATAAATATTGGCAAAGATTCAACTCTTCATCTCCCAGCTGTTGCAAGCCATAGTTAAGCAGGAGCCGAATCAATTCTCGTTCTTGAAGACGAAGTGCTTCAGAAATTGAAAAGCCTTCTTTTTCTACAGGAAAAAACTCTTCAACCGGAGCCGCTTCCAAAGGTGCTTCTTGATTCCTTCTGAATTGATCCCGTTGATCTTTTAAAAGAATTTTATTGACTTCTGCATAGACAATTCCCTCCTCAATATCCAATAGTCCCGAAGCCTCCTTCGCATAAACTGAACGAATGATGGGGTCTGGAATTTTGGCAATACTCAGTACTACCTCCCGGATGACCTCTGCTTTTCGAATAGGATCCCGTTGAAATTCATCTTTGAACAGGTTAATCTTAAACCCTATGAAATCCTTGGCATTTTCTTGCAAGTAATTTTGAAAAGCCTGAGAGCCAACTTTTCTTGAATAGCTATCAGGATCCTCTCCATCAGGAAAGACAACGGCCTTTACGGTAAGTCCTCCCTCAAGCAACAAATCAATCCCCCGTAAAGAAGCTTTGATGCCAGCTGCATCCCCGTCATACAATACCGTTACCTGGTCAGTAAAGCGTTTAATGAGTTTGATTTGCCCCTCTGTCAAGGAAGTTCCTGAGGAAGCAACCACATTCTCAATACCCGAAAGATGCATGGAAATCACATCCGTATATCCTTCCACTAAATAGCAATTATCCTTCTCTCGTATTGCCTTTTTTGACTGAAACATCCCAAACAGCACATCACTTTTGTGATAGACAGGTGTTTCGGGTGAGTTGATATATTTAGGTTGATTTTTATCCTTTGTGAGTATCCGGGCGCCAAAGGCAATAGGTTTGCCACTAATATTATGAATTGTGAAAATGACGCGGTTTCGAAACCTGTCATACCTTCGTGAAGGATCCCCATCTTTTTC
>JABXHZ010000347.1 GCA_013373335.1 Cyclobacteriaceae bacterium
ATGGTTTTTGGAGCATGCTGATCCTTTGGTGAAAGTGTCTATTGTTCCCCGAGGCGTTGCTGCACTTGGGTACGCGCAATATCTCCCTAAGGAGCAATTCCTTTATCAGACAGAACAGTTGATCGACGAAATGTGTATGACCTTGGGTGGCCGAGCTGCAGAGGAAATCGTATTCGGGAAAATTTCTACTGGAGCCTTAAGTGATTTGGAACGCATAACCAAAATGGCTTATTCCATTGTGTCTGTATATGGAATGAATGAGAAGCTTGGTAATGTTTCCTTCTACGATAGTAAGAGCGATGGGTATAAAATGACCAAACCTTACTCTGAAGCAACTGCTGAGCTAATTGATCAAGAAGTTCATAAATTGATTGATTTCGCCTACCAGCGTACGCTTGAGCTTTTGCGTGAGAGAAGAACAGAATTGGAAACACTAGCTCAAGAGTTACTTGAAAAGGAAATTATTTTCCAATCAGATCTTGAAAAACTTATTGGAAAACGTCCCTTTGCCAAAGAAACGACCTATCAGGCGTACACTAGTGGAAAAAATCAACCAAAAGAGCCCAAAAAAGAGGATAAAGAGCAAGTTGAGGATACTACTCCTCCTGTAGAGGAATCGGAAGGAGTCAAAAACCATAAAGAAAAAGAACCGGTATCCGAAGCCGAAGAAGAGAAAAAAACAACAGAGTAATTTGTGAAATCCAAATAAAAAAAGTCCTGAGCAATCAGGACTTTTTATTTTTGCAGGACTAATTCTATCTTTCCGTATGTCTCTGGAACCTTTCAATTATCAATTACAGGGTAAGAAATTATTTTTTGCATCAGATTTTCATTTGGGCGCACCTGATCGGGATTTAAGCCTAGTTAGAGAACAAAAAATCATTCAATGGCTAGACAAGATTCAAGAGGATGCTGCTGCAATTTTCTTGGTTGGAGACATTTTCGATTTTTGGTTTGAATACAAAGAAGTTATTCCAAAGGGATTTGTACCATTTATTTCAAAACTCCACCAATTGCGTGAAAAAAAGATCCCCATCCTATTCTTCACCGGTAATCATGATCTATGGATGAAAGACTATTTTACAGAGCAATTAGGTATTCCTGTTTATCATCATCCTATCGAAATAATCGTCAATGAAAAGCGAATTCTAGTTGGACATGGAGATGGATTAGGCCCAGGAGATCAAAAATACAAACTCCTAAAAAAGGTATTTACCAACCCATTTGCCCAATGGCTTTTCCGTTGGTTCCACCCTGATTTAGGAATCAAACTTGCAAAAGCATGGTCCAGTAGTAGCCGAATTTCCAATATTGAGAAAAATGAAAATCGCTTTTTGGGAGATGGGGAATGGCTATGGCAATATTGCAAGGAAATCGAAAAACGAAAACATCATGATTTCTATATTTTTGGCCATCGGCATCTTCCCTTAGAATTGAAAGTTGGGGAAAATTCCACCTACTTCAATTTAGGTGAATGGGTAAGTCAATACACTTATTTGGAATTTGATGGAGAAAAGGCAAACCTAGTCCACTTTGAGAAATGAAATGGCCTCTTTTTTTCTTTTTTTTTGGGATTAACTGGGGAGTCTTTTCCCAAGTAAATGAGCAACTTGGAGAAACTCTAGCAGAAATCACCCTCAAAGAACTAGACCTGGTTTCCCTAGATACCCGAGACCAACTCTACATCAGCAACCTCCAAGGAGACATCTATCTTTTTGATTCTTCCGGAAAACAGCAAAACTATTTTTCTCCCTCCCGTCAAGCAAAACTCAGTCAATTGGAAGCCGCTTGGAGCGTGACCATTTTCTCATTTTCTGAAGATCTTCAAGAATACCGGATTTTGGATCGTTTTCTGAACCCGATCGCTGAGCTCAATTTTTTGGAAGCATCTGTAAATTTGCCGAAAGCAGCGACACTTGGAAATAATAATATTGTCTGGGTTTGGGACGAATCGGATCTTTCGCTAAAACGAATGGATTACCTTCGAAATCTGGTCTTGGATGCTCAACCGCTCAATCTCATTACTTCCGTAAAAAGTCTTCAAATCACAGCTTTAAAAGAATATAAAAATCGGGTATTTGGACTAATCCCCGATGAGGGTGTATTGGTTTTTGACAATCAAGGAAACCTATTATTTGATCTAAAACTCCCCCAAATTGAGAAATTGAGTCTTTATAAAGATTATTTACTTTGGCTGGAGAATGGCAAATTGATGGGGTATAATTTATCCAAAAGTTCGGTAGAAAGTATTCAGGATTTATCTGCACCGTCAGGCAGTTACGTACTCGTTGGTCAAACAAAACTAGTGCTGATTCAGCCTGAAAAAATTGAAATATTCCCCATTCCTGATTCCCTGAAAAAGCTTGAATAAAAAAAGCCGGAAAAAATACATTTCCCGGCTTCTTTAGAAATCTGGTTTGAATTAGGAAATAGTCACCAATTCAATTTCAAAGATCAAATCCTTACCAGCTAATTGGTGATTAGCATCCAAAGTAATTTTCTCCTCATCCACGAAGGTAACAGTAACAGGCATAGGCTGTCCATTACCGCCCTGAAGTGTCAACTGCATCCCAACTTCTGGGTTGATATTTGCAGGAACTTGTGCACGAGGCACGTCGATCATCATATCATCTCTACGCTCCCCATAGGCTTCAGCAGCTGGAATTGTTACGGTTTTCTTATCACCTACAGCCATCCCATGAACCGCTTCATCGAACCCTTTAATCATATTGCCATCGCCCAATGTAAACCCCAAAGGCTGGCGGTTTACGGACGAATCAAAAACACTTCCGTCTTCTAGTTTTCCTGTGTAGTGTACCGCTACGGTATCACCTTTTTTTGCTTGCATAATACTAATTGGTTTTGTGTTACCACAAAGGTACAAATAATACGCCGAGGGATAAAACCGAACAAATCCCCGACAAACTGTCCGAATTCAATATAAAAATGTACAAATTCGGACACTAATTCAGGTAAAAGCCCAAATAAATGCCTTAAATTGGTTTGGCACTATTTTCCCCTTATAAGAAGCAAATAACTAGGGTATGGAAAATCAAGACTTGGGAAAAATCCTCATCATCGACGATAACGAAGATCTACTTTTTGCTGCAAAAATGCTTTTGAAAAAGCATGCGAAAGAAGTCAGCATTGAAAAAGATCCAAGACGGATCCCCTTTTTAATCAACAATAACAATTACGATGTCATCCTTTTAGACATGAATTTTCGAGAGGACACCACCTCCGGAAAAGAAGGTTTTTATTGGCTAAAGCAAATCAAGGAAATTGATCCTAAAGCGGTGGTCATTCTCATCACGGCTTTTGGGGATGTGGAAATGGCCGTACAAGCCTTAAAAGAAGGTGCCACTGATTTTATTCTGAAACCTTGGCAGAATGAAAAATTGATTGCTACTCTTTCTTCAGCAGTAAAACTGAGAGAGAGTTATAATGAAGTAGAAAAGCTTCAAAAGAAACAAAAGGCACTTCAAACTGACTTGAAGAAACCTTACACAGAAATCATTGGAAGCTCTGCTTCTATGAAAAATATCTTTTCCATTATTGATAAGGTGGCCCAAACGGATGCCAATGTTTTGATACTTGGAGAAAATGGTACTGGTAAAGAATTAATTGCCAGAGCCATTCATGAGCGCTCCTTGCGAAAAGATGAAATCTTTGTGGGAGTAGATATGGGAGCAATCACTGAGACACTTTTTGAATCAGAGCTTTTTGGTCATAAAAAAGGAGCTTTTACAGATGCCAAAGACGATCGAGCGGGACGTTTCGAAGTTGCAGATCAGGGAACCCTCTTTTTGGATGAAATTGGAAACCTTTCCATGCCGCTTCAGTCTAAATTATTGACAGTGCTTCAGCGTCGTGAAGTGACTCGCATTGGTACAAATAAGCCTATTCCCGTGGATATCCGTCTTATTTGTGCGACCAATATGCCTGTGCATGAAATGGTAATGGACAATACCTTCCGACAAGATTTGCTCTATCGAATCAATACTGTAGAAATTTTCCTTCCTCCTTTGCGGGAACGACATGATGATATTCCACAACTGGCAAATCACTTCCTGAAAATTTATGGTCAAAAATATCGTAAGAACCTTGATGGATTTACCCCTTCAGCTATGGAATTGCTACAGCGTTATTCTTGGCCGGGTAACATTCGTGAATTGCAGCATGCAATCGAGCGGGCTATTATTATGTCAGATGGCAACCAATTAGATAGCAGGGATTTCTTCTTCCTTTCAGCCAAACCGGCTACTGAAAAAGTCCCAACAAATGCCACCCTCAATTTGGATGATATGGAGCGCACAACAATTCAGCGAGCTATTGACAAGAATGGAGGAAATATTTCCAAAGCTGCGAAAGAACTGGGATTGACCAGAGCGTCGCTTTATAGAAGACTGGAAAAATATGGACTTTAAGGTAGGCCTTCTCGGGCGAATTGCCCTTTTGGCAGTTTCTTTATTTGCATTAGGCTATTCCATAGCGGATGAATGGGGAGTGTTCATGACCTCCCTATTCATAATTTTGGTAATCATCCAAGTGGTGTTCCTCCTCCGCTATGCTGAAAGTTCTTTCAAAAAAGTCCGTACATTTCTCGATAACATCAAGCAGGATCAATATTCTCAGGTCTACCCCGTCAAATTTGACGGTACGGAAACTGATGACCTCCACATTGAATTTAATGCTATTCTAGCAAAGCTCAAGGAAGATCAAGCTGAAAAAGAGGCGAATTATCATTACTTCCGTTCCGTATTCAAGCATTTAAGTATTGGCCTGATTACTTATGGAGAAGATGGAAAAATCCAGCTTATTAATACGGCTGCAAAACGCATTCTAAATGTGGATGGCCTTACCAACATCAATCAAATTGAATCAGTCAACAAAGAACTGCACCTTGCCATTCATCAGCTGAAAACTGGGGGTAGCGAACTAATTAAAATTGCCCATCCGGATGGAATCATGCAGCTATCCGTTTACGTGATTGAATTGATGATGCGCGGAGAGCAATTCAAATTAGTTTCTCTTCAGAATATTCAATCTGAATTAGAGGAAAAAGAGATGGAGGCCTGGCAAAACCTGGTACGAATTCTGACTCATGAAATCATGAACTCAATCGCCCCGATCTCCTCTCTTGCTGGCACAATTAAAAGTGATATCGAACAAAAATTGGAGGACGCAGATCCAGTAACTGACAGTGATTTAGAAGATTATCTAATGGGTATTACAACTGTCGAAAAGCGTTCAGAAGGTTTGATTAACTTCGTTTCCGATTTTAGAAGTCTGGCTCATATTCCGGCACCGAAATTCAGCAGTATTCGCCTTGCCAATCTATTTAATCAGTTAGAAGTACTTTTCCAACATCAATTAGAAACTCACCATATCGAATTGCTCAAAGAACTTGATCCACCAGAGTTAATCTTGTTTGGAGATCAAAGCCAAATCGAGCAAGTGCTGATTAATCTTGTTCAAAATGCCATACAGGCATTGGAGGATTCAGAACGGAAATTAATTCGATTACGGGCTTACATTGACGAGGCTGGAAAAATCATTTTGGAAGTCTGTGATACCGGAAAAGGAATAGAAGAAGAAGCTTTAAGCAAAATTTTCATTCCATTCTTTACCACGAAGAAAAAAGGTTCCGGTATTGGTCTGAGCCTATCCAAACAAATCATGCGACGGCATAAAGGAAATATCCAAGTTCGTTCCCAGTTGGGAGAAGGCACTACCTTCAAACTAATCTTTAACGGATAATATGGACCTGGTTTTTGATTGGTGTGTAGACTTTTTGTATTGGCTAGCAGGCCTCATGGGAATTACCTATAAGGAAATTAATGTCTGGATTTTCGTAATTTTTTGGCCTTTGATATTCATTATCCAATGGATTTACATTGTCTATCTGAAAAATAAAATCAGAAATATCAAGAGAGTAAAAGGTTAAATCCTAGCATTTAAATCCCGGAATTTATTAATCTTATTTCTTGATCATTGGGAAGAGCTGAATAGATCACAAAACTTCCTCTTTCATCCTGCATGATTTCTAAAGCGGAATTCTCCTCGCCATTTTCCAATTTAACCTTAGTCCAGTTTTGTGGGATGTAGGTTTTTAAGGTTAAGGATTCTTGATACAAGTCGGGATCCAATGAGCAATTAAGACTTACGGTGATCATATCAGAATCCACCTCCGTAGTTACCGAAGTATTTTTCCTTTCCCGTAAGTACTTGGTTACATTTCGGAATGGAGCAATCCAAAGTTGATTCTCATTGGATTTGAGGTAGGAAAAATATTCAACTAGCTCCTCTCGTTTTTTGGGTTCCCAGCCCAGATTTTCAACGCCATGATAAACCAAAACTAACCAAGTATTGTCGTGATGCATGACCGTATCTGTCCAAGCTTTCATTTGGGTTGGGGTAGTTCGAGTAAGTGGGCCACGTTGCCATTGCACATATTCTTTAGCTGATTGGCCAGGAGTAAGGTCACTGCCTCTATTGATTTCTTCCAACCATTCCTCTGGCATACGATTTCTTAATGAGGGATATACTTGATGAGCATAATGCATGACCCGCTCATTTTCTGTTCCATAAGGGCACTCAGCTGAAAAGATAGATTCTTCACCAATAAACTTCAATAAATCCGCTTTGCTTTGCTCCAATTCGTACATCAGATTCACCTCATCCAGAACCGCTAACCTTGGATGGGTTACGGTATGGGATGCTATTTCATGACCTTGGGCTGAATAGGACTTATACTGCTCCCAGGTGGTAGTGTCTTCTACATTATTATGAAAAACTACCTCCCCGGTATTTATCATTTCTCCATTCCTGATTTTTGCAAAGCCTTCATCTGTCAAAGCATAAGCATCCTCCACTCTTCCCTGCTCGAATAAAGATCCAATACGAGCATGGTAATCCTCTGCCTCTGAAGTCCCCGTATAGGCAATCAAAGATGCTCTTTCGAATAGATTACTGGAATCTGTAGGTATTTGGGCAGTCTCATCAATAATTTCTTGCGGATTTCTTCCTATGAATTTCCCTTTTCCTGATCCTTCAACTTTCCCCGTTATGATATAAAAAGTAGCTTTTAAGTCTAAGCTGTCTAAAATAGGTTTGGCAATTGTAAGTTGGTTGACAATTCCATCATCAAAGGTAATGGATACAGCGCCTGATTTATTTCCTTGCCACTTCGTAATCTCCGTTTGACCAACGATCGGTTCTTGAGGGCCGCAAGAAGCCAGTAGGACGATTGAAAGCAATGTTGAATAAACTTTTCTCATGTTTTTTTGGATGAAAGCTCCTCTAATTTCAGAATTTGCTTCTAAAAACGATAACCACTAAAAAAAAACCTCTGAGATCTGAATGACCTCAGAGGTTTTTAAATATCTGTTTTAGGGAGACTTTTAGAACTTCCTGTATTTACCTTTCAGGTATTTATTCGCTTCTTTTTCTGCAAATCGAGCTTTTTTGCTATCCCAATGTAGCGTCTGATTTGGAAAACGTCCCGCAATCACACCCAATAAGATTGTTTCAGTTAATCGGGCTGAATAAGAGAATGGGGCACTGCATTCCGTTTTCCCCAAACAAGCATCGACAAACTCATGATAATGCTTTTTGCTTTCTTCAGCATAGTCCTTAACAGGCTCTCCCAAATTGAATTGAGCAATATCCATTTCTTGATACTGACCATCTACGATCAAGCGTGGCAACTGCATAAAGTGAGGCAAAAGCAAGCGGCCCTTTTCTCCCATAAACATGGCCCCTTGATCAGGAAGCTTATCTCCATTAGGTAATTTCAAGTCTGGATGATCTGCTGGAGCTCCAGGTCCATCATACCATATCCAAGTCAAAGTTTCGGCAGTATAAGGCGTAGACGGAAATTCATAGGTAACTACATTGTGCTCAGGAAAACCAAATCCGGTAGGTTGACGGCACTCATTTCGAATAGTTCGTGGCACATCCAAAGCCAAAGCATTGTAGGGAGTATCGAAGATATGAACCCCCATATCTCCTAAAGTCCCACAACCAAAATCCATGACCTTCCGCCAATTTCCGGGATGATAATATCCTTCTTTATAGGGACGCTCAGGAGCTGTTCCCAACCACAAATCCCAATCTAATCCGGCAGGAACCGGATCACTTCCCGCTGGTTCAGGACCATCAAATCCCCAGTTTTTTGGAGACCAAGCGCGAACAGTATGCACTTTTCCTATTATGCCAGATTGAATCAGCAGCGTAGCCAATTTGTAATCATAGAAAGAGTGAACCTGAATACCCATTTGGGTGACCAAACCCTTCTTTTCGGCTACTTTTTTCATTTCCCTTGCTTCCGAAACATGGTGTGTCAAGGGTTTTTGGCAGTATACGGCCTTGTTATTTTTCATTGCCATTAAAGAAGCTGGTGCATGTGTATGGTCAGGAGTGGAAACCACCACCGCATCAATTTCATCATCCAACTCTTTCAACAAAATCCGATAATCTGCATAGGTTTTTGCATTGGGATAAAGATTTTTAGCATTATCGATGGCTCTGCTATCCACATCACAAAGTGCAACCACTTCTACTAGCGAATGAGAGGCAATTGCTTTCAAGTCTTCCATTCCCATGGCTCCTAATCCGATTTGGGCTATTCGTAATTTTCCATTGGCTTTTGCCTTTGCCAACAAAGAAGGTGCAAGTGCCAAACCGGCTGCACCCAAAGCAGACCTTTTGAGAAAATCCCGACGGTCAATAAACTGAAGGTTCTTATTCATGATGGGTTGATTGTATTATTTATGTGATTTGTGACAATAGAATCAAAAGTGCAATAGCCAAATAAACATTGGTTAATTTCCCTATTTCACCCTTTTTTATCTTGAGATTTTAAGATAAGTCTGAAAAATCGATTTGCCAATTGCAATTGGGAAAGAAGGTTGAAAAGATGTTCAAGAAAATTAAAATCAGGAATTCCATTTAATCCTGCTGAAAGAATATTTACCCTTATCAATCTTCAAAATAGCCTTCCACTGTTTATCTTAGAATCATGAACCGACGACCTTTTCTACAAAAACTTGGCATCTTAACCACCAGTACCATGACGCTTCCTTTTTTCCTATTTGGGAAAATGCAACTCCCAAAAGAAACTAAATTCAAGTTTATCACTGCTTCTGATGGACATTTTGGCCAACCTCAAACTGATTTTGAAAGTAGTCACCAAAACCTGATTGAAGCTCTTAACAAGGAAAAAAACGTAGACTTTGTGGTTTTCAATGGAGATTTAATCCACGACGATCCTACGCTCATGCCGGAGGTCAAAAAAGTTTACGATCAGGTTCAACACCCCTACTTCGTCACTCGAGGTAATCATGATCGAGTGAAAGCATCTGAATGGGATTCAATCTGGAATCAAACGGCCAATTTCTCTGAAATCCATCAAGGAGAATTAGGCATGCTTTTGTTGAATTGTTCGAACGAAGCTGGAGAATACCTTTGCGCCGATTTGGGTTATACAAAGGAAAAATTAGACGCCATGCAGGATTTACCCCATGTCGCAGTTTTTGTCCACATTTCACAGAACGAATGGACTCGGCATGGAATAGACTGCCAAGAATTTATGGACTTGGTGACCTCTTATCCCAATGTTAGAGGCATTTTTCATGGGCATGATCATGATGTAGATGGAGTCATGCTTTATCGTAAAAAACCCTTCCTTTGGTCAGGACATTTTGGCGGGAACTGGGGAAATCCATTCCCTAGCTATCGAGTTTGTGAAGTCGGAACCGATGGAAAAGTTGTGTCCTATTTAAAGCGCGTTTCAGATGGAGAAATTTTAAGTGGCTATACACTCTAATTTCATCAGTCCTTTTTCTGAAAAACCAAAAAATGCTGAATCTTTAAAAATTGGCCATTTTCGATCAATTCAAAACCATTCGCTTCTAGCTCTTTTCTAGCCTGACGAACAGTCATCTTGTGTAAAGGCTTGATGGGAACAGTGGGATCTTCTCCCCTGTATTCGATCAACAATATTTTTCCATCGGGTTTCAAGGAATTCCTTAAGTTTTGGAGCATTTCCTCTGGAAACTCCAACTCGTGATACACATCCACAAAAATGGCTAAATCGATCGTATTCGAAGGAAGATTTGGAGAAGTCGCTGAACCTTTGACCGGAACCACATTCTCAAAACCCAATTCCTCACTTCGCCGCTTTAAAAAATTCACAGCAGCATCTTGTACATCCACTGCGTAAACCTTTCCATCAGGAACAAGAGGAGCAATTCGAAAGGTATAATATCCTGAACCCGCACCAATGTCAGCCACAGCACTACTTGAAGTAATTGGCAAGTTTTTGATAGCTAATGAAACACCCTCTTCTTCTTCTCGAGAATCCCGCTCTAACCAATCTTTTCCGGCAAATCCCATGATATGAGAAATCTCTCTTCCCATGTATACTTTACCGATTCCATCCCATGAAGGAGTTTTGTACTTGTAAGGAGATTTTTGGTCTTTGGTGCCACTTTGAGCATAGCATGCAAAATGTAAACCTACAACCAAGAGAAATGTAAAGAGAATACGAATTTGTTTCATGGACTTTCTTTTCTAAACTGAAAAAGCGGAAACCTGTTTGATCTAGTTTTTGAAATGAACCGCCACCAAACAAAAAAAGTGGCTCCTTTTGAGAGCCACTTTTCAATGAAAATTGTGTGATTTATTTCGCTAGATCGAATCGATCTAAGTTCATCACTTTATCCCAAGCTTTCACAAAGTCTTGAACAAACTGCTCAGCGCCATCAGCAGAAGCATAAACCTCAGCCAATGCTCTCAATTCGGTATTAGAACCGAAAATCAAGTCAACGCGAGTTCCAGTCCACTTAGGTTCACCGGATTTACGATCGCTACCCACGAAGATGTTGTTCTTATCATTAGTAGCTCTCCAAGTTGTACCCAAATCCAAAACATTCACGAAGAAATCATTGGTTAGCTGTCCTGGCTTATCAGTGAATACGCCATGCTTAGATCCATCCCAATTGGCACCCATAGCTCTCAGACCACCAACCAATGCAGTCATTTCAGGAGCAGTAAGGGTAAGCAACTGTGCTTTATCAACTAGCAATTCTTCGCCTTTTACTTCACAATCTTTCGCCATGTAGTTTCTAAATCCATCTGCTACCGGTCGAAGATATTCGAAAGATTCGATTTCAGTTTGCTCTTGAGAAGCATCCATACGTCCAGGAGTAAATGGAACAGTTACATCGAAACCAGCATCTTTTGCGGCTTTTTCAACAGCAGCACATCCTCCTAGGACAATCAAATCTGCCAAAGAAACTTTCTTACCACCTTCAGCAGTACTGTTAAATTCTTCCTGAATGCTTTCTAGCGTACCCAATACTTTAGAAAGTTGAGCAGGATTATTGGCTTCCCAGTTTTTCATTGGCTCCAATCGAATGTGGGCGCCATTTGCTCCACCTCTCATGTCAGAACCACGGAAAGTAGAAGCTGAAGCCCATGCGGTAGACACCAACTCTGCAACAGACAATCCAGAAGCCAAGATATTAGCCTTCAAAGCAGCAATATCTTTCTCTTCCACTAATGGGTGATTTACAGCAGGAATTGGATCCTGCCAGATCAAGTCTTCTGCAGGAACTTCTGGGCCTACATAACGTGTCTTAGGTCCCATATCTCTATGCGTCAATTTGAACCATGCTCTCGCAAATGCATCTGCAAACTCATCTGGATTCTCATAGAATCTTCTAGATACCTTTTCATATTCTGGATCAAATCTCATGGACAAGTCTGTTGTCAACATGAATGGCTTGTGGAATTTACCAGGAATATGCGCATCAGGAATAATTGCCTCTGCATCTTTGGCTACCCACTGGTGAGCTCCTGCAGGACTCTTTGTCAATTCCCACTCATACTCAAACAAGAACTTGAAGTAATCATGGCTCCACTTAGCTGGCGTACTGGTCCAAGCTCCTTCCAGACCACTAGTGATGGTATCAGCACCATTACCGGATCCATAAGAACTTGTCCATCCCATACTCATCTCTTCGATAGAAGCTGCTGCTGGCTCAGGTCCGACATATTTGGTTGGATCTGCAGCGCCGTGAGTTTTACCAAAGGAATGGCCACCTGCGATCAATGCAACCGTTTCTTCATCATTCATTGCCATTCGGCCGAAAGTCTCACGAATAGCTTTAGCAGCCAATAATGGATCAGGATTCTTATCTGGACCTTCTGGGTTTACATAGATCAATCCCATTTCAGTAGCTCCAAGTGGAGATTCCAAGGCTTCAGGGTTTCTATGGGCTACCCATTCTTTTTCGGAACCCCAGTAGATGTCTTGCTCAGGCTCCCATACATCAGAACGACCACCGCCAAATCCGAAGGTTTTGAAGCCCATTGATTCCAATGCAACGTTACCGGCCAAGATCATCAAGTCAGCCCAGGAAAGTTTCTTACCGTATTTCTGCTTGATAGGCCACAACAAAAGTCTAGCCTTATCCAGGTTTGCATTATCAGGCCATGAGTTCAATGGAGCAAAGCGCTGCGTACCAGTTCCAGCACCACCTCGACCATCATGAACACGATAAGTTCCGGCACTGTGCCATGCCATTCGAATCATAAATGGACCATAGTGTCCATAGTCAGCAGGCCACCAATCCTGAGAAGTCTTCAATACTTCTTCAATCTCCTTCTTTACCTGAGGCAAGTCCAAAGATGCGAACTCCTTTGCGTAATTGAAGTCTTCGCTCATTGGGTTTGATAAAGAAGAATGCTGACGCAAAATATTCAGATTCAGTTGATTAGGCCACCAATCAACATTCTGGGTGCCTTTTCCAGCACCATGTAACATGGTACCATTGTGAAATGGGCATTTGCTCAAATCACCGCTACCGTTTCCATGTGAGTTACTCATATTATTATTGGTTTATAGTTAATCATTTAATTTCAAGCATGACGAAATTACCAAAAATTCTATGGATATAAATTTTTTTTTGATTGATAAAAACTATGAGACTTTTTGGTAATCCTGTAGACTTAACTGGATGTATATTTGATCCAAAAAACTGAGCAAAATCACTCCAAAATAAAGCCCAATCTGAAAAAACAAATTGGGCTTTAAATTTAGAATAATCAGCGATTTTTAGGTATCTCTCGCTGCATCTCGATCATATCCACTGGAGGAGAAGTATTATCCCCCAAGAGGTGCCGAACAAAATAATCTCCCATTTTCCAGAAGAAATACTCACGCATATTTCCGTATCCATGTCGTTGCCCCGGCATAATGACAAATTCAAATCTCTTTCCAGCTTTGATTAAGGCCTCAGCCATTCGGATGGTCCCTGCAGGATGAACATTGTTATCTACATCACCAGTAGAAAGCATCAAATGTCCCTTCAAGTTCTTCGCTAGATCGGGATTTTTCTCGATGTTGTATATAAAAGTGGTGTCCCCTTTTGGCGTTACTCGCTCCAAGACCCCATGGTGTTTTTCAGACCACCAACGGTTGTAGATATTGTTCTCATGGTTTCCTGCTGAGGAAACTGCCACTTTAAATACATCCGGATATACCAGCATCGCCGCAGTGGACATAAAGCCACCCCCGGAATGACCATGAATACCCACTCGATTTCGGTCAATGAAGGAATATCGATCAGCCAACTGCTCCACAGCTACTTTTTTATCAGCCAATCCATAATCTCTTAGATTTCCGTAACCGTAATTGTGATACCATTTGGATCGGGCAGGATGTCCACCTCTATTACCCAAAGTCACCACCACAAAACCAAATTGTGCCAATCGGTCAGTTCGGTCCATACCTCTTCCAAATGATTTATTGACAGCCTCAGTCTGAGGACCTGGATACACGTATTGGATTAATGGATATTTTCGAGTTGAGTCAAAATCAAAAGGCTTATACATCACCCCATAGAGATCTGTAATTCCATCGTCAGCCTTAAATTTGAAAGGCTCAGGGAATTGATAGCCTGCAGCAAAAAGCTGACTCAAATCCGCCGTTTCCAAGTCCATCACTTTGTTGCCATTTCGATCTATCAAAACTGAAACTGGTGTGGTATTGACTCTGGAAAAATTATTGACAAAGAAGCTGGCTTGATCATTCATGTCAATATCATGTGTAAAGTTTCCAGGATTAAGTAAGCTGATTGCTCCTCCGTCCAAACTCACACTGTACAAATGCTCATAATAGGGATCCTCCCCTTTTTCTCTTCCATTCGCCACGAAGTAAACTTTTCGATTTCGTTCATCTACTCTTGCAACACCTCCCACATGAAAAGGACCCGAAGTCAATTGACGCTTCATCGTTCCATCCTTTCCATATAGGTATAAATGGGCCCATCCGTCACGTTCTGACCACCAAATCAAGTCATTCCCCACTAATTCCAATTTGTTAAAATCGATGTAGGTGTTACTTCTCTCTTCGATTACCACTTCTTTTTCATTGGTGGCAAGATTCCATCGGCAAACATCCACC
>JABXHZ010000403.1 GCA_013373335.1 Cyclobacteriaceae bacterium
CTCCATGGGTGTATTGACCACCCAATTGTGATATAAGACAAAGCCTTGTTTTTGATTCTTTGGTAATGTGGATAACTTTTCTTTTGTGGCCTCTAATTCTTCTACAGCCCAGGGTTTCTTTAATGTATCTGCCCGAATAATTGCCCCATCAATCAGATGGATCGCTTCTTCTGCTGTTCCGATAAAATCCGCATAGCTTCCAAATTCTGGTACCCAGAAATCCCCATTAATTTTCTCAGCTAAGGAAGCAGCTGTCTGTTGATAACTTTCCGAAAGGGCTGTTTTTCCTAATATTTCAGCCATTTTGGATGCATCTGAAAATGCTTTGTAACTGTAGGCTGCCACATCAATCATTTCTGACTCTAAGCCGTGGATTTCCATCATGCCATAGCCATCTGCCAGAAGATTCCCATCCTCATCATTTTCCTCTAAGAGCCAATTCAGTCCTTTTTCCACCGAGGGAAAATACTTTTCCAAAAATTCCCGATCTCCTGTCCAGCGATAAATTTCCCAAATGGTAGAGACCCACTGGGGTGTTTCGTTGATATTTCCAGGATTAAAGACTACTCCATTGGTAGACGCTTCATGAATGATGCGCCCATTGCTGTTGGTTTTTTCAGAAAGTTTATGAATTAAATCAATACTGCTATAAGCCAGGTCTTTTTGCCCAGTCGCCAATAATCCCTGAATGGTGTATTCACTATCCACACCAAAGAACCATGGGTAATCGGGAAGGCCTGCTCCGAATCCACGTCCTAGTTCCGGTACTTCTCTAACCAACCATTGGGTATTGTATTTTACCCATTCATAGGCCTTTTGCAGATCTTTGTCTGGAATATCAATTTTTGATTTTTCAAAGATCTCCTGGTAATGGTTTTTCTTGGAAAACCAGTCATTTTGAAGATTTTCCCGTAGATCAGCAAGTGTTTCCAAAGCTTGCATTTCACTTTTGGTTGATCCTGCTATGAATATGGGGAAAATCAGTGTTGAATTTCCGGGTATGGTCAAATTTACCCCAAAGGCCGCTTTTTTGCCTTTTCCTTTTGATTCAAAGGAACAAACTTCCTCTCTCGGAGTAAGAGGGATTCCCGCTTCACTTCCCCAAACGGTATACCACTCGTTTCCCTTGTCTTTTGCGGTAAAGGTGGCAGTCAATTCATTGTAGGAAATCTCATCCTCCTGATCTATCATTCCGCTTCTTTCTCCCAACCAAACGGGTCGAAGATCCACTTGGGCATTCCATGAAAAATCAATGCTTTTCTCGGAAGAGGATTCATTTTCAAAACGATAAAAAATAGCTAAGCCTTCCCGACCATCTGGAACGAAATGAAGTCGGTCTATTTTCAAGTTTGGAGCAATAGCCCCGAAATCGATACGGTTTGAGAATGGATAATTAATGAAATTTTGGCCTTGATCAAGACAAACCGCTTTCCCCTCTATTTCAACTTGGGCCGAAAAACCATCCATTAATTTGATGGGATGCATCCAAATTCCACCCATTTCTCCCTCCACATGCCATCCCAAATCCGGGAAACTTCCGTCCTGATGGCCAATTAAATAAACCCGATCTCCAGCAGTGACAAAGGGAGAATTTAAATAATTGGAGTTCCCGCTAAGCCCTTCTTGGTTTTGAAGATCATCAAAGAGGGTCGCATAGGGATTACTTTGCTCGTTGCAAGAAGCAAAGAGTAACGTGATCAAAAAAAGATAAACAAGGGGGTTTCGCATTTTTTAAACTCTTCCAGTTACGGGATGAAATCAGTTGTAAGATGAATTCTCAATATAGAAAATCAAGGCATTTTTAGAATTTAAATTTTTCAAAACACTTCGATTCCACAGGCTGTTGGGACTACATGAATTTCAAAAGAATCATTGTTTGGTTTCGAAATGATCTTCGAACAAGAGATCAGGAGGCACTCTACAAGGCTTGCCAAACTGGGGCTGAGGTCATTCCTGTCTATTGTTTTGATCATCGTCATTTTGAACCAACTGCGCTCGGATTTCCAAAGACAGGGAACTATAGAGCTAAGTTTCTTTTGGAATCCGTAAAGGATTTGCGGGATAACCTAATAGACTTAGGTGGAAACCTGATTTTATTGAGAGGAAAACCTGAAGTGGAGGTTATAACCTTTGCTGAGCGTATGGAAGCCGATGCAATTTTCTTTTCTGAAGAGGTAAGCGCCGAAGAACTTAATGTGGATAAGTCTTTGGAAAAGGCGGCTTGGTCAAAAGGAATTGCTACAGAAAGCTTTTGGCAAAGCACCTTGTATCATATAGATGATCTGCCATTTCCTGTAAGTCAAACTCCTGAGGTTTTTACTCAATTTCGAAAATCTGTGGAGAAAATGGCTTCAGTTCGTTCCACTTATCCACAACCAAGTTCAATAAATTTTCCAAGTAAAGAACGCCTACCTCTGGAAGGGACTATTCCAGATTTAAATACCTATGGTTTGGAGGAGCCTGAGGCTGAGCACCGGTCGGTGATGCAGTTTGATGGTGGAGAAAGTGCCGGTCTCAGGCGAATCCAGGCCTATTTTTGGGAAGAGGATCGATTAAAAGCATATAAAGAGACCCGAAATGGTCTTATCGGAGCCGATTATAGTTCCAAATTTTCAGCTTGGTTGGCACTTGGGTGTATCTCTCCCCGAACTATTTATGAGGAGGTAAAGCGCTATGAAAAGGAGCGTAAGAAAAATCAAAGTACCTACTGGCTCGTATTCGAATTGATCTGGCGGGATTATTTTCGTCTTATCTGTAAAAAGCACGGAACTCGAGTTTTCCACATTGGAGGAATAAAGCATCAAAAGGACTCCTGGCGAAGGGATAGCGCTGATTTTCAGCGCTGGTGTGAGGGGATGACGGGAGTTCCTTTTGTAGATGCTAATATGCGGGAATTAAAATACTCAGGATTTATGTCCAACCGGGGACGCCAAAACGTTGCAAGCTTTTTGGTTAATGATTTAGGTATTGATTGGACTTGGGGGGCGAGCTATTTCGAAAGTCAATTGATCGATTATGATGTTTGCTCCAATTGGGGAAATTGGATGTACGTAGGGGGTGTCGGAAATGACCCTAGAGAAAATCGCTATTTCAATATCCTACGACAAGGGAAAAATTATGATGGAAATGGAGATTATGTGCGACTTTGGATTCCCGAATTAGCAGCAATTAAAGGGTTTGATATTCATCATCCTTGGGAGTTATCCACAACTGAATTGAAAAGTGCTGGAGTGATATTGGGAGATACTTATCCACAAACTATGGTTGATTTAGCAGGAGTATATTAAAATACGGATTGTGGATAAGTCAATTTGACTTGCAACGTTTCTGTTTAATTTTTTCACGAAAATTTGGATTGGTTTTCCAAAAAAGAAAATACTCAAAGGCAAACCAAAATAGGATATAGAATAAAAGTGATAAATAGGATTCTGGCTTTTGAAGAAAACTCCAATCAAATCCTAGCTTTAATCTGTAATTGCCTAAGGTTACGATCCAATTGATTACAGCAATTAAAACCGTCCAGATCCAAAATGTTTTTAGAAACAGCTTAAAATCA
>JABXHZ010000005.1 GCA_013373335.1 Cyclobacteriaceae bacterium
AAATTTGTTTCCCCTACTCAGTACTCAGAAATCACGGGATGGGTTTCAGGATGCGAGTTTTGTGCAGAATTTAAAGATGATGAGCCTTCCATGGTTTCACAAAAACTGGATAAATATTCCAATATTACCTGGATTCAGCACAACCATTTGGATACGCTTTTGGAATTTGCTGACCAAGGATACAAATTGATATTTGAGGCTCCTCTTCAAGAGATCCGGCATATTGAGGAAGCCATTGCAGAAAAAATCCGAAGCAAAGATGTCTACTTGTTATTGACAACTGATTTAAACTCTTTGGACGGAGACGAGATGAAATCGGTAGCACTAATTGCCAAAGAAGCTAAAGTCATTCTTGCAGGTGGAATTTCACCTTTCAATGTAAAAAGCCTAATTGCTGATTTAAATCTTTTTGGAATCGCATTGGAAGGAGGCGAAGAAATCAAGCCTGGACTTAAAGACTATGATGAGCTTGCTGAAATCCTCGAAGAGCTAGAAATTGAGGACTAGGTCAACATTTAAAATCAATACTTATTCCCAAAGATCACTCAACTCATAAGGACTTTGTCCCTGCGTAAAAAACGTGCCATCCACATAGCGATGGGAAATACCAATATCCCGAATTTCCATTAGATCCTGCTCATCCAACTTGAGGTCGGCTGATTTCAAATTTTCGATTATTCGATTTTGATTGACTGATTTTGGGATGACCACCACATCACGAGCCATGGACCACGCAATCAAAACCTGTCCCTCCGAAACCCCATGCTTTCGGGCAATCTCCCGAATGACCGGATTTGTTAACAGCTTTGGATCATTTTGATGCTTTTCTCCTCTGGAATCTGGAGATCCAAGCGGGCTGTAAGCTGTGAGTAATATTTGATGTTGACGACAAAAATCAACCAATTTTTCCTGCGGGAGAAAAGGATGCATTTCAATTTGGTTCATTTCAGGAACCTCCTCCTTCATTTTTATCAGTTCCATTAATTTGCTGCTATTGAAATTGGAAACGCCGATATGCAGACTTTTTCCTGAGGCCTTTTCCTCCTGCATTGCAGACCACGTTTGGGTTAAAGGAACATCCTCGTAAGTATAGAACTCTTCCCGATGCGTGGCAAAGCCGACTCCATGTTTAAAGGATATTGGCCAATGAATCAAATAAAGATTTAAATAATCTACACCCAGATCTTCCAAGGTTTTATCCAGTGCTGGCCCCACATCTTCATATCGATGGGAATCATTCCAAAGCTTTGAGGTCAAAAACACTTCCGAACGCTGGACAATTCCCGCTCGAATAGCTTCCGACAAGCCTTCCCCAACTTCTTTTTCATTTCCATAAATTGCTGCACAATCGATATGACGATAACCTGCTTCCAATGCCCAAAAAACTGCATTCTTCACTTCACCGGGCTTACTTTTCCAAGTTCCCAGCCCCAGCATTGGCATTTTATCTCCATTCCTAAAAATTACATTTTTCATCATGATGTTCTATTCCAAGTATTTTCTTTGAAATAAACGATTCCTAATCAAAAGGTCAATCAAAAACTTCAATTTGAAAACAATCAAATTGCTGGTACAATTACTTTTCTTCAGAAAAAGATTCCCAATATGCCTCGGCTTCGGATACTGCTAACTTTCCATCAAACACGATCAACCGATACTGAAGTCTATAAGTTTTTCCGGGCAAAATTTCCCAAGATTTGAATCGGGTTGGCGTAAAATTCAAAAAGACATTCCCGATACCTTCATAGGAATCTTCAGGCCAAACCCGAAGTGGTTCAGGGTGATCAAAATTTTCCGGATGACTTAAAATCAACAATCCACTTGAACCTTGAGAGGAATTTGTATTTCCGGAAACCAACACCCAGCGAGCTTTGGCCTCATCGGAATCTTCCCGATTTTTTCCCTCAGAGGTTAAAATCATACTGTTTTCTGATCCCCAATCCTCTCTTGCACGAAATGCTATACCTCCTCCATATCGGTATGCTTCAAACAGGATTGATACGTCTAATTGATTTGTAAATTCCGTAATATAGTCCACCTGAAAGCGTCCTGATGGAAGAGGCTCCACACGAATCTTTAAATTTTCCAGCATAGCCAGTGAAGTAGATGGAGGAGATGTTAAATCCCAATGGTTTTGACGGACTAGTATTTCTGCTCCTAGTTCATCTTCTCGTTTTTCAAGCACCCTATCAAATTCCACTCTTCCCTTTGCATCGCCTAAATTCCAAAAATCCACCTCTCGATGTTGAATGTTAGTCTTTGTCCAAGGTCCCCAAATCCCATAATGGTGATAATGATCCACAGGTTGAATCCGAGTCAATATCTGACCGCTTGCCGTACGCAAAGGATGGATAAATCCGGACTTTGAATATATAGTGTCTACCCCCAAGGGAACAGCGGCTTTACTTTTTTGATAAACCAAAACCGGAATTTCATCCAACATAAAAGCGATACTAGAATCCCTTTCCTGTAAGCTCACCGATTGGGAAAAACCAGTAAGAGGTACATTACACCACAACATCACCCAAATAATCGCTTTGAATCGCATGATATTTTGCTGAAATTGGAAATAGAGTTGATTCAAACAAAAGCTAATAAACTTTGAGAACAAACAGAATAAAAAATAAAATATGCCTGCTCATTTGGATAGGGATTCCTTTTCTCTTTAATGTTCAACAATCCTTTTCACAAGACCTACCCGAAATAAAATTTGAGGATAAATGGGTTCAAAAAATTGAGGAATTAGCTCCAAAAAAGACACGCTTTCCTTATTTCCAAAAGAAAAACATATTGGTGTTTTCTCTTCATACGGGCTTTGAGCATTGGGTAATCCCTCATACTGAGGAAATGATTAAGGTTTTGGCCGAGAAGTCGGGAGCTTTTGAAGTAACTGCTAGTAAAAACATCAATCAGTTTGAATGGGGCAATTTGAAAAAATATGACGCAATTGTCTTGAATAACACCTGTTCTAAAACAGATCATCGGAATCTTTTTTGGGACCAACTAAGCCTAGAATCCAAGGAAGATTCAGTCATTTTGATGAGAAAGGCACTCCAATTCGAAAAGAACCTGATAGCATATGTAAATGACGGAGGAGGTTTAATGATCCTTCACGGAGGGATTACCACTCAAAACAAATCCATGGAATTCAGTGATTTGGTGGGAGGAAGTTTTGATTACCATCCCCCTCAACAAGAAATTAAAATTCGGGTTGAAGATTCTTCTCACCCGTTGACGCAAGCATTTTCTTCAGGAAGTTTTGTTCATGTGGATGAACCGTATTTTTTCATGAATGCTTATGAAAAGATGGATTTTCGACCACTGCTGTATTTCAACAATCAGGAAATCAAAAAGCAGCGAAAAGGCCAGGAAAAAACCGAAGGAAAAACCTACGCTGCTTGGATACGATCAGAGGGGAAAGGGAAGGTTTTTTATGCAGCACCTTCCCATAATGCACAAAGTTTCGAAAATCCGGAGTTGCTTCAATTTTTCTTAGATGGACTCCAATATGTGGTTGGAGATGTGAATTGTGATGACAGCCCAATCGACGCCAAATAAATCAATGGGCAGGCATAAAGGAATGAATAACAGCCTCGGCTGCAATCCTCCCTGAAATCATGGCCGCATTGATAGAACCATTCAATAAATAATCCCCGGCAAGGTAAACCTGATCTGAAATTTTACATTCCGTAAAAGGGATGGTGTATTTCAAATCATCTACATGAGGCAATGCATAATTGATGTGATAACATTTTATGTATTTGAAAAAGTCTGCTTTGATACCAGAAATCCTGCTCAATTCTTTTTGAACTTCCCGAACCAATTCTTTTTCATCCAAATCGGATTC
>JABXHZ010000297.1 GCA_013373335.1 Cyclobacteriaceae bacterium
AATGTTCGAAGTCTCAATAATGTGGGGTCTGCTTTTCGAACAGGAGATGCTTTTCGAATTGAAAAAATCTACCTCTGCGGAATTACAGGAACCCCTCCACATCGGGATATTCAAAAGACTGCCTTAGGAGCTACGGAATCCGTGGAGTGGGAATATTTGGAAAATACCCTTGAAGCTATCGAAAGACTCAAGCAAGAAGGATATAAAATTTGTGGTCTAGAACAGGTGGATCAGTCGATTTTCCTCCATGAATTTCAAGTTCAAAAAACGGAAAAGTATGCCCTAGTCTTCGGAAATGAGGTTTTTGGAGTAGAAGAGGAGGTATTGAAAGCCTGCGACTATGTTTTAGAGATTCCTCAATTAGGAACCAAGCACTCCCTAAACATTGCCGTTTCAATGGGAATTACCCTTTGGGATTTTATGGTAAAGCTGGAACAATTCTAATCCTTCAAATATCAAAAGAGTTCTGAAGTAAAGAAAAATCCCCCTTAAGTACCCAGAACATGGATTTTTCAAATTTTATAAAATTAAATAGTAATAAACCTAAAAGCCAAACTCGCTAAGCCTTTTATGAGTCTTTATCATGTTTGAACTAGCCTTCGCGACAATCTTTCCAGACTCTTTTCGGATTATGGACTCCCAGTGATTGAGATTTGCTCCGGTTCGAACCAACTTGGCCGATACTTCCACTTTTTCTCCCAATTTGGCCGAAGACAGAAAATCCACATTCAAATTGATACTGGTCATCAAAAACTCGGGCTCCATTATGAAATTGGCCATGCCAATGACATCGTCCATCATAAGTGAAGCTACTCCTCCATGAAGGATTTGAGCAGGGTTACACATATCGGGACGTATTTCAAAGGAGACTTTGGCGAAACCCATTTCTACTTCAAGCAGCGTACCTGCTAGCCAATTTCCGGCTCCAGAAGGTCCATGGTTTTGGGTTTTTCCGATTTGAGATTTAAAAAATTCCAGATTTGGATTTGACATCGTGACTACTGATTATTTAGAATCCTAAAATAATCTTCAAATGTGGATTTCAATGCTTCTTTTTCAGATTCGGTTTGCCATAGTGGGATTTTTTGACCTGAGACAAGTAAGAAAAATTCCGCCTCCTTTTGGACCAGGGCATGAAGCTCCTCTGCTTGATTGAATTGGTCAAATTTGTTTCCATTATTAAAATCTAATGCCTTTTGATTATCTCCCCAGACAGCTAAAATATTCAAGGGCCAATCGGTTCCCTGAGGCTCTAAATAGAGATATGACTCATCTTTTGGTGTATTTAGAATCAAAACCAACATTACCGTAGGCACATCAGAATCAAAAGAAAAGCCTCCATGTCTAAATAGAGTCATTCCTGCATCTTTCCGGATTTCCCGTTGATAATCGATGGCTCTAAGGTTCAAAAAAAACAGGCGGGACGAGGATGTCATCCGAAAAGTCTTGTCCTCACCGGTATTATCAGCACGATAGGAATCAAAAAAAGAAAAGAACAAAACCAAGGCAATCGAAGCTACTCCAAAAATCTTCAAAATTTTGAGGAGTTCTGGCGTCAATACCGGGTCTTTAGAAGCCATTTAGTCAATCTTCTAGGAGTAATTTTTTTCGTGTATCCATCAATAAAACCCAGGCAGCTTGGATATGTTTTTCTGCCACATCAGTTTGCCCAATTACCCAACGAATCACGAATTTTCCTTCCAATTTGGTGTGGGTAAAAAATACTTTGCCGGTGGCATTTACTTCATTCATCCATTTCTCATTGAAGGCATTTAGCTGTTCAAGGGAAAGCGAATGGTCATAGTGACGAAAACAGATGGTGTTGAAAGGGATGGGGGCTAAAATTTCCAAATCCGATTCCGATTCGATCCAGGATTTCGCTTTTTGGGCGAGATTAATATGATTTCTGAGCTTTTGGCGTATACCTTTTAAGCCATAGCTTCTAATCACAAACCACAACTTTAATGCTCGAAATCTCCTCCCAAGTTGAATTCCCCAATCCCTGTAATTATTGACTTCCCGATCCAGCTGAGTTCTCAAATATTCCGGAGTCAAAGAAAATGTTTTGATAAGGTCGTCGGGGTTTTTCAAAAACAAAACCGTACAGTCAAAATTGGTAAACATCCACTTATGAGGATTGAATACATAAGAGTCCGCATCATCATGACCTACCATTAAGGACTGAAATTCCGGAAGAAGCAAAGCCGTTCCTGCATAAGCCGCGTCAATATGATGCCATACATCATATTTTTTGGTGATTTTGCTGATTGCACCAATAGGATCTATCGCTGTACTAGATGTAGTCCCCAAAGCTGAAACCACGCAAAGCGGAGTATAACCCTTTTCCAAATCCTTTTGAATTGCCTCTTCCAACAAACTGGGAATCATCGCAAAATTTTCATCTACCGGAATGCGGACTAGGTTTTTTACTCCAATCCCAGCAATTCGAACAGCCTTGTCTATGGAAGAATGAACATGCTCTGAAGAATAGATTCGGAAGTTTTCTTTTCCGCCAAAACCCTCTTCATTGATTTCCCAGCCAGATTTTCGCTCTCTTGCCGACAAAATTGCACTCAAGGTTGCCGTACTTGCTGTATCATGAATGACTCCTTTCCAGGATGCGTTTATTCCTTTTGCATCCCGAAGCCAGTCACAGACTCGCTCCTCGAGTTCGGTTGCCGCGGGAGAGGTAAGCCAAGACATACATTGAGCTCCCAATGTAGCCATGAGCATTTCTCCCAAAATGGAAGGCTCCGAATTATTTGCAGGAAAATAAGCGAAAAAAGAGGGGTGCTGCCAGTGTGTCATTCCTGGCAATATGACTTTCTTAAAATCCTGAAAAATGGTTTCAAAAGGCTCCGAGTCTTCCGGAGCCTTGGATGGCAATTGATTGTAAATTTCCCTTGGTTTTGTAGTGGGAGTTACCCGGTAATTTTCTTTTTCCTCCAGGTAATCTGCCATCCAATCCACAACTTGGTGGGCAAACTTTCGAAATTCCTCCTTTTCCATGATTTAATTTCTATCTGACGTATGAACCAGCATTGATATCAATGGATGTTCCGGTTGCATGATCCGCTAACCCTGAACAAAGCAGGGTGACCATCGGAGCAATATCTTCAGGTTGTGTCAACTGATTCAAAGCAATATCATTTAACGCAAACTCTTCTCCATATTCGGATAGAATCTGGTTTGCCATATCCGTTCGGGTAAACCCAGGAGCTATTAAAAAGGCTTTGATCCCTTGCTTTCCATAATGTCTGGCGATGGAACGCGTCAAACTTACCAAGGCGCCTTTTGAAGCGGCATAAGCCAGATAATCTGTGGTATCCCCACGAAAAGCTGCTCTGGAGGAAATCGTCACGATTCTTCCTTCTTCTTGTTTTTTAGCCTGATCTACAAATTCTTTACAAAGAATACCCACCGCAGTGGCATTCACTGCCATGGTTTTTTCCCAGATTTCTAACCATTTCTTAGTGGAAAGGCTATCCGGAGCAGAAGGTGAAATTCCTGCATTATTTACCAAACCAGTTAAGGGTCCATATTTCTTAACGATTTTGGGAATAAAGCCGACAACCTGATCAGAATCTGCCAAGTTGCAAGGTTCTAAATGAGCAGGATTTTTCAATTGCTTTTGTAGGTTTTCAGCTTCTTTCCGATTGGAATTGTAATGGATTATCACTTCCGCTCCCGATTCTGAAAGTTGTCTTGCAATAGCTCTTCCTATTCCACGAGATGCTCCAGTAACCAATATTCGCTGACCTTTAAGAGAAATTTTCATAATTATTAAGGCTTTTTACCAATTTTCTCGAAGTGCTAAATGCTGAATATGCGCCAAGTGGTGCTGACCATGCCAAGCATAGAGGTGTGTAACCTCAAAAAGACTCTGTTTCTGACCGCTTTCCGGATGAAAATAGGTTCTAGAGAAATCCTGATCACTCATGTTTTCCATAAGAACAAACCATTTTTGATGAAGGCTTACTAAAATTGCTAGAGAAGGTGCAATTTCCAATTTGCTATCTGAAAGCCTTGCCCATGCAGCCTCATCATAGGGTTTGATAGTTGGGTTTTCCTCTGTCAATGCCAATTTAAACCGAATGAAGGCATTCATATGGCTATCTGCTAAATGATGGATAAGCTGCCTTATAGTCCATCCCCCAGGTCTATACGGAGTATCCAGTTGTTCTTCAGAAAGATTAAAAACAGCCGATTCAATATTTTTGGGTAGTTTTTTGATTTGAGTTTTTGCCTTTTGGATATCTGGATTTTCCGGCATGGAAAACCTCCCAATAGGATATTTTAGAAATTCTATATCAGTCATATGTATTAAACTCCTCCGCCTGCAGCGATTGTAGCCAAATCTACTGTTTTTGAACCATTCTTCCATAGGATATTGGCACAAGCGGAAAGAGTCGCACCAGTAGTCATCACATCATCCACCAAAAGAATATTTCTCTGGTAGATATTCGTATTAGGTTTGAATTCAAATACTCCCGATACATTTTCAATTCGTTCTATTCTGGATTTATTGGTTTGGGTATCTGTCCATTTTGTCCGAATCAAAATATTTTCTACAGGAATTTTCAGGACCTCGGCCAAACCTTTGGCAAACTCCTCTGTCTGATTGTAGCCCCTTCGCTGTCGCTTTTGTGCATGAAGAGGAACCGGAACAATCATATCCCACTCTTGATGATAGGGCTGTTTTAGTAATAGTTTCCCAAAAGAGGAACCTAAAAAGTGTCCAATTTGTGGTTTATTCCGGTATTTGAGTTGATGTAACAAGCTCTGACTCATTCCTTTTCGGGAAAATTTCAAATAGGCGATACATCTCGAAACAGGACAGAGGCCTTGAAGTTTTTGGGTCAAATCATTGTCTATTGGTCGAAGGTGATAACTCGCAACCGGCAATTTAGAGGTACAGGGGTTACAGAGGCAAAATTCCCAATCAAAGAGGCTTCTGCCACAATACATACAGTTTTGAGGAAAAATCAGATCTAAAAAATCCTTGAAAAATAAGAAACGCTTTGGTTTAAAGCGCTGTTGTTCACGGGTCATACAGGAATGCTGTATATTTGCAGATTATTCAACACTAATACGTTAATTTAATGGGTTTATTGGAGGATTTCAACGATTACCGAGCCAAAATGAACGAGAAGATTTTGGCGGAGGACAACAAGGTGATCAAACGATTCTTCAACTTGGACACCAATGCCTATAGTGAAGGAGCACTGGATGTCAAGAGCAAAGAAATGATCGGTTTGGCTTGTTCCATGGTCTTGCGATGTGATGATTGTGTCAAATATCATTTGGAACAGTGCTACAAAGCAGGAGTAAATCGAAAGGAAATATTTGAGGTGTTTTCCATCGCTACCCTGATTGGGGGGTCTATCGTTATCCCTCACTTAAGAAGGGCTGTTGAATTCTGGGAAGTACTTGAAAATCAATAAGTAAGCATGTTTAAAAGAGATCTTGACCTGGAGAAAAAGTGGGGGAAACTCTTACTTGGACTGGAAGAAGCAATTGGTAAAAAACCAAAAGATCTCAACGGGGTCTTGTTTCTAATTGGTGTTCAGGAACTAGGAATGGGCGCTAAGCATTTTTCCAAGGAGGAAAAACAAGACTTGATGCATATTGCGATCTGCAAGGTATTAAGTTATGCCGGATATTATGAATTAGAGTACGTAGATCAGGAGGGATGGCCGCATTGGAAACTAATTCGAGAACTTCCGCATTTTGATTTATTGGAACAGGAAAAACTCTTGAAAATTCAGGTTTTGGAATACTTCGAGAGAGAATATCAACTGGAAATCGATTAATTGAATGAAACTTATATCCTATAACGTCAATGGTATTCGCGCTGCACTTAACAAAGGATTTGCAGAATGGCTCCAAGAAGAAAAGCCAGATATCATTGGTATTCAAGAACTTAAGGCACATGAAAACCAAGTAGATACGTCCATTTTTAAGGATATGGGCTATGAATTATATTGGTTTCCGGCCGAAAAGAAAGGATATTCTGGAGTAGGGATTTTCAGTAAAATCAAACCCAAAAATGTAAACTACGGTATGGGTTTGGAAAAATATGACAGTGAAGGAAGATTGATTCGGGCAGATTTTGAAGACTTTTCTTTCATTTCCGCCTATTTTCCTTCCGGTACAACCGGAGATATCAGACAAGATTTTAAATATGAGTTTTTGGATGATATCTATGGTTACATGCAAGATTTGAGAAAGGAGTATCCAAATTTGATTCTAAGTGGAGATTACAATATTTGTCATAAACCAATTGACATACATAATCCTATCTCCAAC
>JABXHZ010000062.1 GCA_013373335.1 Cyclobacteriaceae bacterium
AACTTCACAACCAAATTCTTGGAGACCTTTGATTTTTCAGTTGTGAAAAGTTAAATCAACCAAGCATTAAATCCCTAGAAAGCCGTCCAAAGTGACGGCTTTTTCATTTTTCATCTCTCCCTTTTTCATTCTTTTCTTTTATTTCTAAAACCAAAAATCTTTTTTAATTTTTTTCCATAACTTAAAATTGAAAATCAAGGGTTTAAGCATGGCATTTTGCAGGAAACTTATTATTGGACTGATAAGTCTAGCTTCTATTTTTTTGTTCTCATGCAATCAAGAGAAGAGTAAAACCGCCCCGCTTGGACAAGCAAATCAAATTAGCTACAACTTCCATATCCGACCAATACTATCCGATAAATGCTTTGCTTGTCATGGTCCTGATGCTAATAAACGAGAAGCAGACCTGCGATTGGATTCAGAATCGGCAGCATTTGCCGCATTAAAGGAAAACCCCACTAGACATGCTTTAGTAGCCAATGATCCGGAGAATTCAGAAGTTTATCTCCGAATCACCTCTGAAGATCCAAATGAAATAATGCCCCCTCCTGAGTCTAACCTGTCTCTTTCCAAGGAGGAGATTGATTTAATTAAAAAATGGATCGAGCAAGGTGCAAAATATGAACCGCATTGGGCTTTTGTGAAAGCGGAAAAGTCTACCCCTCCTCCTGCAAACGAATGGACTTTAAATGAAATTGATCAGTTCACTTATCAAAAGATGCGACAGCAGGGACTGGAACCCAATACTCCTGCCGCACCTTATGAATTGATTAAACGAGCAAGTTTAGACTTGACAGGGCTCCCTCCTAGCCCGGAAATGCTCGAACGATTTGGGGATTTTTCAGAGGATCTTAGATATGAAGATTTGTTGAATGGATTATTAGCTCAGCCTGCTTTTGGAGAAAAGATGGCCATCTTGTGGTTGGATATTTCCCGCTATGCTGACAGCTACGGATACCAGGATGATAATATTCGAACGCAATGGCCCTATAGAGATTGGGTAATTCATGCCTTCAACAACAATCTTCCATATGATGAATTCATCACTTGGCAATTGGCAGGAGACTTACTTCCAAATCCTACCAAAGAACAAATTTTAGCCACGGCATTTAATCGAAATCACAAATACACAGAGGAAGGAGGAGTTATTGATGAGGAATATAGAATTGAATATGTCCTTGATAAAACCAATACATTCAGCAAAGGCTTATTGGGACTTACTATGGAATGTGCCCAATGTCATGATCACAAATATGATCCAATATCCCAAAAAGAGTATTTTGAGCTTTTTGCCTTTTTCAACAATACCCCCGAGAAAGGATATGAAGGAGATGTAAGTATATCCAAACCTGCTAAAACCCCTATTCTTTGGATAGAGCAGGATGACCTTCAGGACATTCTCAGCTTTGTTAATCATTCGGATACCAGCAGGTTAAGCGTGTCTGTGATGGGCGAATTGGAAGAAGAAAAGGCTAGGACTACATATATTTTGAACCGAGGAGTATATGATGCTCCGACAGAACCGGTATCACCTTCAACTCCAAATTCTATTCTGGAATTTCCGGATAACCTTCCGAAAAACAGATTAGGGCTAGCAAAATGGGCGACCAATCGGGACAACCCACTTACTTCTCGGGTTTTTGTCAACCTTATTTGGCAGGAAATTTTCGGAACCGGGATTGTCAAATCTGCAGGAGATTTTGGAATGCAAGGAGATCTTCCCTCCCACCCAGAGCTTTTGGATTGGCTTGCTGTAGACTTCATGGAAAATGGGTGGGATATTAAACGACTGGTTAAAAAAATCATGAGCTCTGCAACCTACAAACAGTCGGCAAAAGTCTCTGAAAAACAACTAAAACTCGATCCTGAAAATATTTATTTATCAAGAGCGCCTCGGCTTCGCCTTCCCGCTGAAAATGTACAGGATTTGGTTTTAGCAAGCAGTGGTTTGTTAGTCAAAAAACTTGGTGGACCTAGTGTTAAACCCTATCAGCCGGAGGGTATTTGGGAAGCGGCTACTTCAGGTAGAGGTGAATTGGCGACTTACCGCCAAGATCATGGTGAAAGCCTTTATCGGAGAGGTCTTTACAATTTTATCAAGTTAACCGTTCCTCCTCCCAAAGCGATCATTTTTGATTCCAGCAACCGTGACCGTTGCGAAGTAGGTAGAGGCCGAACCAACACTCCATTACAAGCTTTGGTCATGATGAATGATCCCATGGTCTTAGAAGCGTCCCGTGTCTTAGCTGCCGCACTCTTAGGAAAACATACCGAAACCGAGGACGCCGTTCAAGAGGCTTTTGTTCGGATACTATGCCGGCCAATAAAGGAAAAGGAATCTGATCTTTTGATATCCTATTATGAAGATCAACTGGATCGATTTGATGCAAATCCGGATCAAATTAGGCCCACTTTGGAAGTGGGTGAATACCCTCTTAACCCTGAGGACATCAATGCAAAAACTGCGGCCCTGATGCAGGTTATCGTGAGTTTGTACAATCTGGAGGAAACCATAACCAAAATCTAATCATGGAGAAGGAATTATTGGAGCATGGGCTAAACATGAATAGAAGGAAATTCCTTTCCAGACTGAGTTTGGGTTTAGGAAGTGCTGCTTTAGGCTCTTTGCTGATCCCTGACCTTTTCCGAGGCCGAAGTAAAGA
>JABXHZ010000419.1 GCA_013373335.1 Cyclobacteriaceae bacterium
GGCTCTTGAAACAATAACCGACATCGAATAATCGATGTAGGCTCCACGCATTTCCTCCTCAATATTGATAGGAATAATATTCTCGTTTTCTCCTTGGGCCATATATAGCTATTTCACAGGGTAGATTAAGGCCGCAAGATAGTAAAAAGGCCCTGCTTTTGAAAAGGAAATGCTAAGTCTGAAAACTAAATATCGATCAATACCATTGACCTATCTTTCGATCTTGTAATCTAAAAATTGAACTGCCTCGATATTCTATGCCATTGTGCATGTGCTTCATGACTACACCACAACCTTGTATTTTACAACGTTTAGTTCCAGGTATACGAATAGCGAGCCCCACTTGCATGGAATATAGATGCTGGTCAAGCTCCTGAAATTCAGAAAAATCCGAAGAAGCATATGTGAATGACCTTAAATCAACCCCTCCTTTCACAAACAACTTGGTATATTCAGAAAAATCTCGTTCTAACCGTAATCCAACCCCAAAATAAGGATCAGCAACTGCTAATCGCGGAGTATATGAACCATTTTGGGAAAGCGCAGGGTCGACAAATTTTTTGATGGATAAATTCCCATATTCAGCTTCTAGAACCAATCTCCAAGGATAGATTTGCCGCACCCGCTGCCGAAGTTCCGATTGCATGTACAAATTTGCCGAAGCATATTTTCTATAACGCCACTGAAGATATTTGGCTCTACGATTGGCATCCCACAACACGATTCCCAGAGTTCCGTAGAATTTGCTTGCATTGTAGGAAGCTCCTTCAAACGGGAATTCAAAATTCCCGCCCCTCATCGAACTGATATTTCCCGACTCAATCCCATATCCCCCTCCTATGGTAAATAGATTAAAAAGATTGATCCGCACACCAGCATTAAATACAGGGAAAACCCAATCTCCTCCCTTCATTGGAAGAGGATTTTCTTCAGAAATATCTAATGGCTCATCAAAATTTTGATATTGAAAAAGAGGATACAAATCTGGGTTTTCGGAGAAAAAATCAGTTCTAAATTCCTGATAGCCACCTCCTGATGAAATTTCTAAAGCAAATTGCTCTAAAACATTTCGATAAATATTTCCAATACCGGATTCGCTTTTTGGATTTTTTGCCTTCCTGGAAATTCCAAAAATATCTTCTTCTTGGGCAAATGAAGTAGTACCTAGAATTAAAGAAAGTCCAATAAAAACAAGTCTTTTGAAGGCCATATCTTGAATAACGGGATGAAACTTGAAATAGTGTTGAAATATAAAAAAAGCCTCCCAAGGGAGGCCTTTTAAGCAAATATTTTTCACAATTTATTTTCCGTCTTCAGCTTCTTCAGATGAACCATCCTCTTCACCTTCTGAGGCCTTCTGCTTTAATTCTTCAATCAAGCTATCCAATTTTTCTTTTACAGAAGGGTCTTCTTTCAAGGCACCTAATACTTTATTGTAAACAGAAACACTGATTACATCGCTGTCTGTAATCAAACCTGTTTTATAGTCCACTACACTTTGCTGAAGACCACCTTGAAAGTCCAAAATAGCCTGATAAGCGGTCTTTTCCTCATCAGTAACATTGGCTTCTGACATTTTTGCTTCATCTCCCCAGGCAGCTTTTATTTCATTATATCTGGCACCTCCGTCGATTACCTCATTATTGAGAATCATATTTCGAAGCTCTTCTGTTTTTTGTTCTACATATTGAGAAGTCATTACTTCAACAGTAGCATACTGTGTCAATTCTTCATCGGTTACTGGTCCTTCTGTAGCTTCTTGAGCATAAGAAACCATTCCAAAAAAGGATAGCAATAAGGCAGAGAGCAATAGTTTTTTCATCATGATTAGTTTGTTTGGTTCGTTACAAGCTTGCAAAAAATAGAACCCTGGCTAAAAAATCAAGAATTTCAGGCTTATTTTGGATATTTTATGACAAGCGGTAGAAGGCCTAAACTCAGATAACTTTCAAATCAGCAATTGTTTTTATTGGATCTACTGAATTGAAAACAAAACTACCTGCTACCAAAATATCTGCCCCGGCCTCTTTTATTCGTGGAGCATTTTCAAGATTTACCCCTCCATCAACTTCAATCAAGGTCTTGGCATTTTTTGAAAGAATCAATTCCTTAAGACGGGTAATTTTTGAATAGGTATTCTCTATGAATTTTTGACCTCCAAAACCTGGATTTACAGACATTAAGCAAACAATATCAATGTCTTCAATACTATCTTCTAATCCCGATACCGAAGTATGCGGATTGAGAGTAACACCGGTTTTCGCCCCTAATGATCGAATTGTTTGCAAACTCCTATGCAAATGCGCACAAGCCTCCAGGTGAACAGAAATCACAGAGGCACCAGCATTCCGAAAGGCTTCCAAATACAAATCAGGATTTATAATCATCAGGTGGACATCCAACGGTTTTTTTGCATGTCGATAGATCGCTTCCGTAACTGGGATTCCAAAAGAAATATTGGGAACAAACACTCCATCCATAATATCCACATGGATATAATCAGCCTGAGATTGATTTAATAATTCTACCTCTGATTGAAGGTTTGCAAAATCAGCAGCTAAAATTGAAGGAGCGATTTGAATCGACATGATATTAACAAATAGAATTGATGGATAAATTTAGGCTTAAATTAATAGCGTAGCAGTTTTTGACGTTTTATTGCTATTCCATCCTGCAATTGGACAATATAAAACCCGGTTGGAATTCCTTTCAAACTTACTTCAAAAGGGTTTTTATTTGAATTCCTCTCTAATTGAAGATTTGAAACAATCTTTCCGCTTGGGTCAATAAGCGTAAAATTTGTGTTTAAGCTGGATCCAAAATGAATTTTCAAGTCATCTCCTGATATTGGGTTTGGATATACTTTCCAAAACACCTCTTCTTTCTCTTCCTCCACTGCCAATATTTCGCCATATAGTGCTTTGTAAAAATCTGGGATCCCATACCCTATCATATTATCCGGATTATCATAATTGGTGGAACTTCGAA
>JABXHZ010000252.1 GCA_013373335.1 Cyclobacteriaceae bacterium
AGTCGAAGTCATGCCCACCGTGCTGATCGGGAAGAATTGATCGAAATTGCACTTCGCTATATTAATGCTCCGTGGCAGCCTGGAGGAAGAAGTATTTTTGGCTTAGATGAAGTATTAGGGTTTGCTTTGATTTATACCATTGGAGGCTATACTTGGAATGCTGCTGCTTTACCCGGGAGGATTTTGCCTTTCAATCATGCCATGCCAGGAGATTTATTTATTTTTCATGATGAACAAAAACGAACCGATCATTTTGCGATTTATCTTGGACTAGAAGAAGTCCTTTGGATGGATCATAAAATGAGGGTTTCGGATTTGGATGAATGGCAAAATCATTTGGCAAACAATCGTCCTTCAGAGGTGGTTTTGGAAGCTAGATCAGTATTTGGTTTGTGATGGATAAGCGAGTGTTGGTATTAAATATGGATCATTCGCCGGTAGCAGTGGTACCGGTTCAAAAAGCCATTGTACTTACCCTTTTGGAAAAAGCAACGGTGCTTTCTGCTTATGAGTTTTTACAAATCCGCACCATCAGCCACAATTTTGCTTATCCCGCAGTTATTCGACTTAATCAATATAAAAATATTCCCTACCGAGGAGTTTTGCTCAATCGAACAAACCTTTTTCGTCGGGATAATGGAGAGTGTCAATATTGTGGTTCGAAACGACATTTGACGATAGATCATGTCCTTCCTCGCTCAAAAGGAGGAAAAACTTCTTGGACCAATCTGGTGACAGCCTGCAACCGATGCAATGTCAACAAAGGAGATAAGACTCCTGAAGAAGCTGGAATGCCTTTAAAGACTAACCCGTTTAGACCAACCTTGACTTATTTTTTGGCGGACTATGCTGAGCGGCATGCTGCAGAGTGGCTGCCCTTTTTGAATGTAAAAGTTATTCAGTCCTGATTTTTTCAATTTTTGGCAGAAAAATTGCCATCTTCTCCATATGAGAATTCGCATCTTTACCTTCTTCCTATTTTCTTTTTTTGGGGTTTATTCTGGGCTACAAGCCCAGCAATTGTTTGGAAAATGGCAATTGGTTTATTTCGATGGAATAGATCAGATTCGTAACTCTTCCCAATTTCGGGAAGCTACAGCTGCTGCTCGGGCCAACATGGAATATCGGATAAAAAACCGACTGGAAAATACGGTCTACGAATTCTTTGCAGAAGATTCTTTGAAATACATTGATATGGTCAATCAGGAATTGGTCTTGCGAAAAGCAACTTTCGAAGTGGATGAAAATAATATCTTGATGATCAAACAAGGTGATTTGATTCGCAAAGCACAAATTCTTGAATTGAGTGAAAATAAACTGATTATACAGCCTATTACCCAATCAGGAATGATCGGTAGATTGATTTTTGAACCTTACATCGAGCCAGAAGAAGACTGATTTTTCTAGCAGGATTAGCTTACAAGTCTAATTTTAATTGTTCTGGAAGTAGTCGAAAACTGCTCCTGTGCCAAGGTGTTTTACCGTGTTTTACAATTCCTTCCCGATGTGCTTTTGTAGGATAGCCTGCATTAGACTCCCATCCATAGTGAGGGAATTCCTCTGCTAAATTCTCCATGAATTGATCTCGGTGAACCTTTGCTAGAATAGAGGCAGCAGCAATACTGGAGAATTTTCCATCGCCTTTGATTACACAGGTGAAAGGAAGATCCAAATCTGACTTCCAGCGATTCCCATCAATAAGAAGGTGTTCAGGTTGGACTTTTAGGGCTAGAATAGCCCGTTTCATAGCCAAAAAGGAAGCATTCAAAATATTTATCTGATCAATTTCATCTACCGTTGCATCACCAATAGCCCAAGCTATGGAGGAGGTTTTGATTTCTTCAACCAACTCTTCCCGCTGGGATTTGCTTAGTTTTTTGGAATCATTGATCCAAGGGTTTTCATAGGCATTTGGCAAAATAACGGCAGCTGCTACCACGGGACCAGCAAGGCATCCCCTTCCTACCTCATCACAGCCGGCTTCCAGTCGTTTAGCTTCTAAATAGGGGAGCAGTGGCATGTACTTCTGGTCTTTGCTCTTTGTAAAATTTATGAATCATTTCTGCAACTAATCCTGTCCATCCTGTTTGATGGGATGCTCCAAGTCCTTTTCCGCTATCCCCGTGGAAATACTCATAGAATAGAATATAATCCTTGAAATGAGGATCTTTTTGAAATTTTTCATTATTCCCAAATACAGGGCGGTTTCCATTTTGATCCCGCATGAAAATCTTCATACAGCGGAGTGATAGTTCCTTGGCTACCATATCCATGGTCAGGTAATTTCCTGATCCTGTAGGATATTCTATGGAGAAATCTCCTCCGTAGTAGAAATTAAATTTCTTGAGGGATTCGATAATGAGGTAGTTGATGGGGAACCAAATCGGTCCACGCCAATTGGAATTTCCTCCAAACATACGGGTATCGGATTCCCCAGGGGTATATCGAATCGAATAGGTATCTCCGTTCATTTTCAAAGCATAGGGATGATTCAAATGGAATTTGGAAAGTGAGCGAATTCCAAAATCGCTAAGAAACTCGTCAGAATCCAACATTTTGTGGAGGACACTGCGCATTCTATGTCCACGGAGCAAAGAAAATAATCGTCGTTTTTCTTTTCCGGGATGAATCCAGCTAGATACCAAAGCAGCCAATTTCGGTTTTTCCTTCATGAAAAAATCCAGCCTCTTTTTGAATTCCGGTAGGCTGTCAAACAATTCTTCACGAATCGGTTCGACGGCGAACAAAGGAATTAATCCTACTATGGAGCGTACTTTAAGCTTTTTGGCATCTTTTCCCTTGAAATGAAATATATCATAGAAAAACTGATCCTCTTCATCCCAAAGTGAAATGTGCTCTCGGGAAATGTTGTTCATAGCTCCCGCGATGTATAGAAAATGCTCCAAAAACTTGGTAGCCGTAAACTGGTAAACCTTGTTGAATTCACATAAGTCCAAAGAAATCCGGAGCATATTAAGGGAGAACATGGCCATCCAGGAGGTTCCATCTGCCTGTTCTAATTTTCCTTGGTAATACTCAGCCGCAGATCGATCAAAAATGGAAATATTATCCAAGCCCAAGAAACCACCTTCGAAAATGTTGTTCCCTTCACTGTCTTTTCGATTGACCCACCAAGTGAAATTGATTATCAACTTGTGCATGGCACGCTCCAAAAACTCATGGTCTCCAATTCCGTTATTTGCCTTCTTGTCAATTTGGTATACCCGCTGAACCGCATAAGCATGCACAGGAGGGTTTACATCGGAGAAATTCCATTCATAAGCAGGAATCTGCCCATTGGGATGCATGTACCATTCATTGAGTAGTAACAAAAGCTGTTGTTTGGCAAATTCTGGATCAATCCTAGCAATGGGGATGCAATGGAAAGCCAAATCCCAAGCTGCGTACCACGGGTACTCCCATTTGTCAGGCATGGAAATGATATCGTAATTCTGAAGGTGACGCCATTGATGATTTCTTCCCTTTTTCCGTTCAACAGGGGGAACATAGCGACCCGGATCTCCTTCTAGCCAGCGCTCTACATCGTAGTAGTAAAATTGCTTCGACCACATCATGCCAGCAAAGGCCTGACGCTGGATCAATTTAAAGTCTGGATCTGTTACTCGGTGCTGCAGATGACTATAAAATTCATCTGCCTCCCTTTTCCTGTCATTCAGGCATTCATCGCAAATATGAAGCGGATGATCCTCCAATTGATGCTGTAGGCGAAGTTTTACTTCTACCTTTTCCCCAGCAGGAATATCGAACTTGAAGATCGCCGCGGCTTTTGTTCCTGTAAATTTTGGGTTGATCTTAGAAGTATCTCCATTAACTACATAATCATTGATGCCATCCTTGGGATATTTTTTTTCATTATGGATTCCGTATAGTCGCTCTCTGTTGGTTTCATTGTCACAGAACCGTATATCCGGGTTGCCATTAAATGTGATTGAATAATTCCCTGATTTAGGATTGAAAGCTTTGATGCAATTTGAGCGAACGAGATCCAATTTGGGCATAAATGGTTCATGTCCCGTGAACCATGTTTTTCGAAACCAAAGTGTAGGCATTACCCAAATAGGAGCTGATTCTGGTCCGCGATTGTGAATGGTCACTTTTGCGACAATGTCCTCTGCGTCATTTTTAGCATATTCAATGAAAATGTCGAAATATCGATCCTCGTCAAAAATACCCGTATCTATCAACTCATACTCAGGATCCGTTTTTTGTCTTTTTTGATTTTCAAGGAGTAATTTTTGATATGGGAATTCAGCCTGAGGATACTTATAAAGCATCTTCATGTAAGAATGGGTAGGAGTGGAATCTAAGTAATAATAGATTTCCTTTACATCCTCACCGTGGTTTCCTTGATTTCCTGTAAGGCCAAAAAGTCTCTCTTTGATAAAGGGATCTTTTCCATTCCAAAATGCCCAGGCAAGACAAAGTTTTTGTTTGTGGTCTGATATTCCACCAATGCCTTCCTCCCCCCATCGATAGGCCTTACTTCGGGCTTCATCATGAGTTACATTTTCCCAGGCGGCTCCGTCGGGACTGTAATCTTCCCGTACGGTTCCCCATTGTCTTTCTGTTAGATAGGGGCCCCATTTCTTCCAATGTTTTTTAAACTCCCTATCCTCTTGTAATCGTATATGTTCAGCTAACATGTAGGTTCTTCTTGAGCGGTGTCGAAATTAGACTTTTTCAATCACTAAAGCTCAAAAATAGGAAAGCTGTTTTAGTAATTTACCAATTAGGAAAAAGGAGAAAGAGGAAGGGGATTTAGCCTTGAATCAATTATTTCAGACGAAATATCCGATTTTTGACTTGTCTGTATGATTTTTTGCAAAATCTCAGGCCATTCTTCGCACCATTTCCGAAAATAGATTGGGTTTTGCTGAAAGTTTGAAGATTGTTGCTCAAGAAATGAAAAGTCAAAAATTTTCCCTTTTCTAGCGATTTGATGCTTTTCAGCATCCAACGCATTGCATGCTTGTTCATATTGACCCGTGACAGGAATTACCATGACGATTTTTCCCAAATAAGCTGCTTCGCAAACTGATTCAAATCCTGCAGTACAAGCAAGCCCTTTGCAAGCCGCCATGTCTTCTAGGAATTTCTTGTCATTGACGCGGTGAAAGGAAAGATTCGGGAGTGGGTTCTCTACATATGCTGCATCTTTTTTATCCCAATAGGCCTTTATTTGAATGCTTGGATTTGCTTTTGCATAAGCAAAGAGTTCACTGGAATAACCTGGATTAACCAAGTAAGCCAAATAAAAATTACCCAAAGAAGGGGTTAGAGTTTTGATCTCATTTCTGAGAAGTGGAGGAACCACTTGAATTTTCGGGTGGATAGCTATGGAATGTTTGAAACTCAATGCTAGTATTCGGGAAGCTCCCCAAGCAGTAACTTTGGTGTTAATAAGGAATAATTGCTTAGCAAAAGCTCTGGAAGGAGCGAAAGTGAAATCTGCTTGTAAGGCTAAATATTGATGGCCTATACTCCAAAATTCAGCTTTTGGCTGATAGAATACATTATAAAGACCTCCCAATAAATCGTAAAAATTTAAAATGACATCCGGTTGGTGAAGCTTTACAAGACGGTTAATTTGCTGTAGGCTTTTTAAAAATGTAGGTAGCTTTAACAGGTTTCCCAAGATGGTCTTGCCAATAAGAATTTGCTTTTCGTTTTGATCAGTCTCAAAATTGGGACTGGCAATCCAGTGGATTTCAGTCTTGATTTCTCGTAAGAAAAATTCGGGAATCTCTCTTCGTTTACTTTTTCCCAAAACGACCGCACTCAATTCATGACCTTGTGACCTGATTAGACTAGCAAAGGCAATTGCTTGCGTCATATGGCCTCGACCTTCTCCCTGGACAATGAAAAGGAATTTCATATGTCTATAATTTGATTTTTAAGGCAAAAAGGAATCTCGCAGGTTTTAATCATCTCCCTTTGCTTATAAAGAATTTTCGGAATCATGTCATTCTTCATTAGGACGTCTCGATTTTATGATCTAAATGCTGGGGGAATCAGATCGTCATCTTGAGAGGTTCGAAAAGAAACCTGTCGCAATGGTACGATGGCATCATCTTCCTGTTGGTTCTTTTCTCCTTCAAAAAAGCTTCCGATTTGCTGTCCTTGGATACTTTTGAAGTCGATTTCATTGTAATAGATAAGTTGCCAATTGCCTTCATGGTCTTCAGCTAAAGCAGACATAGTTTCAACCCAATCTCCTGAATTGAGGTAATGAATACCTTCAATCTCTCGGTTTTCTGCCTTATGAATATGCCCGCAAATGATTCCATCACAGCCTTTGGCTCTCGCCATTTTGGCTAATTCAGTTTCATACTGATCGATGTAAGAGACAGCTGATTTGACTTTTGCTTTTACATACTGGGAAAGTGAAAAGTAAGGCAGACCGCGTTTAAATCGATAATGATTGACAATACGGTTTAACCAAAGGAGGAATGTGTAGCCGATATCTCCCAAGTAGGCTATCCATCGAAGATTGGTAGTTATGCTGTCAAAAACATCTCCATGTGTAATGAAATATTTTTTTCCATTCGACTCATAAATCATGTCTGTTTGAATGGATAGCTTTCCTATTTTCAAAGGAAGAATTTGGTCCAAAAAATCATCATGATTGCCACGGAGGTAAAATACCTGAGTGTCATGGTTCTCAATCATTTTCAAGATTCGGTTGAAAAAGCGGGTGTGTTTTCGCTTCCAGGTACCGGATTTTTTAAGCTGCCACCCATCAATAATATCTCCGTTAAGGATTAGATTTTCACAACGGTATTGTTTCAGAAACCGTACGATTTCTTTCGCTTTTGAACCTTTGGTCCCCAAATGGACATCTGAAACGATAATAGTTTTAAAATGAGTCTTCACAACTAGTGATTTTACTCAAAACTACAGGGGAGTTGTAAATCAGGTATGTTTAGTTTGTTAACAATTTGCTATTTTTTCCAAATTTAATTTGGTTAACATGAAGAATATGTTAACTGAATGTGAAAAACTTTGGTTAGGCTTGTTTGGAGGATATGAAAATTGAATTGTTTCCAATTTTTATGCAAGTGGTAAAAAGCATTTCAAGCACGTTACATAGTTTCGTTGCGGAAAAAAACTAAACATAATATGCAACGATTACTCTTGTTTTTTGGGCTCTTTTTGTCGGCTCAACTCAGTTGGGCACAAGAGCAGGTCTATAAGGGGAATTATGAATTAGCAGCTCGGTTTTCACCGGATAAATTGGAGAAAATGATTTTTTCTACTTCGGTGAATCCTCATTGGATGAAAAAATCCGATCGTTTCTGGTATGAATATGAAACCTCAGATGGGAAACGCTGGTATGTAATTGACCCTGTTCGAAGAACTAAAACGGAATTGTTTGATCGGGATAAATTGGCTGCTGAAATCACAAAGGTTGTCAAGGATCCCTTTGATGGGCAGCATTTGAAACTGGAAAATCTGAAATTGATGGATGATGAAAACACCCTTCGATTTAAGGTGAAAAGTACTGCCGACGTAGTTAAGTCCGATTGGGCAGAAATCAAGGCAAAAAACAAAAACGCCAAAGACTCCCTCGAAAAGAAGGTTCACACTTTTTTATATTCTATTTCTACGCAACAGTTGACTGAGATCGAAACCGAAAAAGATCCCAAGCGTCTTTCCTGGGCGAATATTTCCCCGGACTCCTCCAAGGTGGTCTATGCAAAAAACTTCAACCTATACTGGATGGATAAGGAGAACTTCCTAAAGGCCGTGAAGGATGATAAGGATTCCACGATTGTTGAAAACCAATTGACAACAGACGGTGAAAAGGATTATGAATATGGCTGGGGAGGCCGTGGGGATGATAATGTTGAGGAAGAAAAGAAAAAGAATGATCGAAAGCGTGTGGGTGTTCTTTGGAGTTCGGATTCCAAACAATTTGTAATGACACGCACCGATCAGCGTCAGGTCAAGGATCTCTGGGTGATTCACAATACCCGTGATCCTCGTCCTACTTTGGAAACCTACAAATACGCCATGCCTGGTGAAAAAGAACAGCCTCAGACAGAGCTTCTGCATTTTTCATTTGAAAGTATGGAATTGAAAAAACTTCCGATATCCACTTTTAAAGACCAAACAGTCAGTTTATGGTCTATTACTCCTCCGGCTAATACACGCGATGATGACTTCCGTCCAGCTACATGGCTAGGGGATTTGGATGAATTCTACTTTGCAATCACCAGCCGTGATTTGAAGCGGGTGGATGTTTGCCGATGGAATCTTGCCACCAATGAAAAAGAAGTGGTAATCGAAGAGAGAAGTAACACCTACATCGATTTTAACAAATTGGAATTAGTGGGGAATGACTTGATTTGGTGGTCAGAACGTGACGGATGGGC
>JABXHZ010000161.1 GCA_013373335.1 Cyclobacteriaceae bacterium
CAATTAATGATAAGCGGATTCTCCTCCAAAAGTTCTGGTTGAGCATGTAAGGTCTCATATGAAATAGTTACAGATGAGACTGATCGCGATACAGATTGGAAAGGGATTCCCAAATCTTCCAAGGCCTTTTTTACCGCCTTGGAAGCTCCTCCAGTTCCGAGGATCAAAGCACTTTTTGGCTTTTCATCCAGCCATTCTTCCAAAGATTCCTTGAATCCTATGTAATCTGTGTTGTACCCCTTTAGCTTTCCTTTTTTAATTTGAATGCAATTTACAGCTCCGATTGCCTCGCATGCCGGATCCAATTCATCCAGCATAGGTATCACAGCCTGTTTGTGGGGAATGGTCACAGAGAGGCCTTCCAATTCAGGATTGTTTTTTAAAATTTCTGATAGCTGTTCCGCTTTTTCGATCTCAAATAACTCGAAGCTACAATTAGGGATTTCCTCCTTTTTAAATTTTTCCGTGAAATACTTTTTGGAAAAGGAATGCCCTAAAGGGAAGCCGATCAAACCAAACTTTCTCATGATTTATTCCAGATTCTGGCCACATAATCAATCCCAAAAACGAGAATAATTCCTCCTAAAAACCCGGCGATTGCCAAGGTCAGGTTGGGTTCCTGACCTACTTGGCTCAAGTATTCGGTAGGCCATAGGTTTTCTGTCAAAAAGGGTTTTTCCTCTCCGGATGAAGAAATCCGATATTGGGTCACGATTTTCCAAGGCCAAAGCTTATTGATGGATCCCAGCATAAAACCGGAAAGCAGGCCAATGGTGGTCGAATAAAATTTCCGGAGTAACCATGAAATCAGGCGGCTGAAGGATAAAATCCCTACCAAACAACCCAAAGCAAATATTCCAAGAGTCAAAAAATCCCTTTCGGAGACAGCTGCCAAAATCCCTTCATATTTTCCCAAAATCAGGAGAATAAAACTTCCACTGATTCCCGGTAGGATCATGGCACAGATGGCTATCGCTCCTGCCAAAAAAGTAAACCAAATGGCATTGGGAGAACTGGTAGGTGGAAGTTCGGTCACCCACCATGCGAGTGCAGTTCCCACTAAAACGGCTAGAACTACTCCTAGATGCCATCGCTTTATTTCTTTTAGAATTAAAAATGCACTGATCAAAATCAATCCACAGAAAAAAGACCAAAGCGGGATGGGGTGTTCATCCATTAAGTAGGTGATCACCTTGGAAAGGGTAAAAATGGAAGTGAGTATCCCCAATAGCAAGCTTAAGAGGAAGGTACCATTAACGGATTTATAAAATTTCTTGAGTTCCCATTGAAGTAAAAGGGATAAGTTTTCCCGGTTGAAAGAATTAATGCTATCGAGTAATCGCTGGTAAATTCCTGTGATCAAGGCAATGGATCCGCCTGATACGCCAGGCACAATGTCCGCAGCACCCATAGCCATTCCTTTTAGGTAGTTGAGGAAGTATTTTCTAAGAGTTCGCATAGAAAAATAAAGGCTGACCGAGGGAATCGGACAGCCAATAAAATGAATGGAATATTTAAAGTTTGATTTCGCCCAAGAAATGATCGAAGGTGTCACCACGCAATCCCAATCGGATAGTTTCCAAAGGAATTACTTCTGAAGGGCTGATATTTCCTAAGTTGACATTGGCACCTAGGAGCTTAATGAACCAAACTTGTTGAGATTTGATCGGAGCTTCCCAAATGATTTTTTCTTCGGGGATTTGGGTCAGAATCTCTTCAACCAAACCTTGTCGTACTTCTCCGGAATCCCGGAATAAGCCGACATTTCCTCCTTCGCGAGCTTCTCCGATTACTTTCCAGGCACCTGCATCCAATTCAGTCTGCATTTGTTCAATCCATTTGTAAGGAGGGATGATTTTGGCTGCATCTTTAGACCCTACTTCTGAAAGTACCGTCACTTGCTTTGAAAGTGTGGAGATGTATTCACACTTTTTATCATGGTTGAGGGATATGGATCCATCCGATACCTCACAATGCTCCAGGTTGTATTTATCCAAAACCCGTCGGTAATCATCAAATTGATCTCTAACGATAAATGCTTCAAACAGAGTCCCTCCAAAATAAACCGGAACTCCTGCATCACGATAGATCTGTAATTTCTCTTTGAGGTTTTTTGTCACATAGGAGGTTGCCCAACCTAATTTGACGATATCAACATAATCCGAGCAGCAACTCATAAAATCTTCAACTGCTCGTAGGCTAAGACCTTTGTCCATGGCCATAGTAAATCCCGACGTACGTGGCTTTTCAGTACGTACCGGAATATTCTTTAGCACATAATTCATTGATTGAAAGTTTAAAATGATTAGCTAGGGTTGTCTTCTTTGTATTGGGCAATGAGTTTGTAAATAGCCTTTTGTTGTTTCAGTTCAGGCATTAATTCATACAAAATCGTATGCCGGTCAAAGTCCAAAGTTAAAGCATTTTCCAAATATGAAAACGCTTCTTTGTATTTCCCCATCTTAATCAGATAAACTACCAGGCGATAATACAATTCAGCAGATTCAGGAAGTTCCTCAATTCCTTCTCGAATCACATCTATTGCTTCTTCGAAGCGGTTTTGATCAAAATAGATTAAAGAAAGGTTCACGTAGGTTTCCATAATCCCTGGCTCGAGGTTGATTGCTTCTTCGTAAGCCTCCGAACTTGCCTGTAGATTTCCAAGGTTAAACTCCGCATCGGCTAAGCCAACCCAATAATTAGGATTTTCTTTATTGAGATTTAGAGCCTTTTTGAAATAGTGAATCGCTTCAAAAAACTTTTCTTTTTTCAACATGCACATTCCCAGCCCAAACCAGGCATCATCATACTCTTCATCCAGCTTAGCTGATTTTTTAAAGTATTTAAATGCTTCATCGATTTGTCCAAGTTTTTCGTAAGCAGCTCCTAGATAGCAACAGTTTTCGGCATTGGCACCTTCGCAATTGATGGTGTTTTGATAAGCTTCTCTGGCTAATTCGTATTGCCCAGTATTCATCAGGGCATTTCCTAGATTGAAATAGGCTGAGGCAAAGGAATCATCAATTAAAAGCGCATAATCGTAAGCCTTAATCGCTTCCTCAAATCTTCCAAGGCGGTTGTAAACGACACCTAGGTTGTACCAGGCGCCCGCAGAATAGGGGTCTTGATCAATGAATTCCTGATAAAAGTGAAGAATTTCATCGAAAGAGCCTTCTTCTTCGGTAATCATGGCCAGCTGAAACAATGCGTCCTCGTGGTTGATTCGAATCTTGACAGCTTCCTTGAAATAATCACTGGCTTTTTTATTATCCCCTTTGGCACGGTATAAATTCCCCAAGGAGTAGAAAACCTCAGCTTTGTCTTCGGCAAGCGGAATGAATCGTTCCAATAGATCTATTCCCTCCTGAGGATTTCCAGCGATAATATGGGCATTTGCTAAAGCAAGGACTATTTCCTCATTGTTTGGGGAAATATTGTTGATGTTTTCCAAAAGAGAAAGGCCTTCCTCTACCTCATCCATGAAAATGAGGCTTTGTGCTTTGAGTAGTTTGATTTCCATGGAAAATGGAAATTTTTCCAAGGCGAATTCCGAAGCTTTGAGTGCCTTCATGAATCGCTGTTGGTCAAAATAAAACCGGATGATGTCTTCCAGTTCTTCCTCGTCAAAGTATAAATCTAGGTTTGATTTCAGGGATTTTTCGAAGCGTTCGACAAGTTTTCTGTCGTTTTCCCAATCGTGATCGTGATCTCCGGTCATTCGTGTCGCATAAGGTTTTTATAAGATACCAAAATAATTGGTCACCTGATACACTGAGTTATGATTTTTTGTAACAAAAAATCAACTTGAACCCAGAGCAGAAAAGGGTAACGGCAAATTTGAAAAATAAGTTTATTTGGCCCAGTTAAATGTATCTGAAAGAGGTCTGAACTCGAAATCCACAGCTTTTCTGATTTTGCTATTATCAAAGTGGACGGCCAATTGAGAAAGTCGGGCTGTACTACGATTCAGAGGGATCTTGGACACCCCGATCCACCGGGCAAATCCTGCATACCAAACGGCTAGATTTAGAAGGAGAGGAGTAACTGGTTTTTGAGGTGCTTTTTTGTCAAATGAATCAGCCATAACACTGAAAAATTCCTGAAAGGGAATACTTCCTGCATTTAGGATATAGCGCTCTCCCCAGGTTCCTTTTTCAAATAAAAGACGGGTTAATTCTGCGGCATCCCGAGCATCGATGTAATTTATATCTCCTTTGGGGTAATAACTTTTTTCTTCCAATACGTAGTCATAAATCGAAGTACTGCTTCGCTCGTCAGCTATTTTCCCTAAGATGACTGAGGGATTGACGATCAATACTTCCAATCCTTCCTGTTCTCCACGCCAGACTTCCAATTCCCCCTCATATTTGGAACGGGCATAATTGGTATGAAGGGGAGATTCCGTCCATTTGAAATTTTCATTGATTGTGGTAATCTCTGTGGATCTACCAATAGCTGCTACTGAAGAGATGTGAATCAGCTGTTTGGTGTCTTTCTCCAGCATGGCATTGACTAGATTTCGGGTGCCGATCACATTGGTTTGGTAAAGTTGATCCGAGTCGGACGGAGAAAAAGAAACCATTCCGGCGGCATGGATTACCAAATCGATATCTTCTAAAGCGGATTCCAGCTGGGAGGAATCTCTTAAATCCGCTTCTCTCCAAGAGATCTCGAGGTTTTTTTGATCTAAAAGTCTTGTGGAAGAATCAGTTCTTCGGATACCAAAAATTTTCCCTATCGATGCAAATTCAGCAGCTAGGTAACTTCCAAAAAGACCAGTGATTCCCGTAATCAGAATATTCATGCGAAATGATCAAAGTGAGGTGTTCAACCAATCCATTTCCTTGATTTTCGGATAATATTTGGTGGCTGAGAGGGATTTGAGCATCTCCAAGTAACGGGCATTGTGACAATCCGAACCTAAGAATCGTACGTTTCCCGTATCAATCAGGTATTCGGCAAAATCTTTAACTGGACGAGAATAAAACCCGGTCAAGGAAAGCATGTTCACCTGAAGCAAAATTCCCCTATCTAAGATTTCTTGCTGAAGGTTTTTATCTGCGAGCAAGTATTGATAGCGTTCAGGATGGGCAAAAACCGGTTTATATCCAGCCATCTCCAGTTGAAAAAAAGATTCCAGCAACATCTGGGGTTTATTGATAAAGCCAGTTTCTACCAGAATATAATTCTCACCGAAGGTCAGAAGGGGTTCTCCTGATTTTACTTTTTCCAAAAAAATCTCATCCAGGTAATACTCTGCAGCAGCTTCTATCTCTATAGAAATGCCTGCTTGTTGAACGGCTTTTCGGAGATCTTCCAACCCCATCTGAATGATTTCAGGGGTGTTCCGATAATACTCCGACATGATATGTGGAGTGGTGATGAGTTTTTTAAGACCCAATTCGGCCATTTCCTGAATCAATGCCAGAGATTCTTCCATGGTTTTGGATCCATCATCAATTCCCGGGATCAGATGGGAGTGCATATCTGCCTTTAGCCAACCGAGGTCCAGGTCTTCAATTTCTACAGGTTTTCGCTTGAAAATATCGAGTAGTCCCACGAGTTAGAATCCTCCTTCAATTTCTGATGTAAACGAAGCCAAAGTTGGCCATTTTTGATCTTTTTCGGAAATAATCGGGTCCGCTACCATCCAATCAATCTGAAGGGCGGGATCATCCCATTGTATTCCCCCTTCACTCGGGAAATGATAGTATTCCGAACATTTATATAAGAACACGGCATCTTCCAGGACCGAAAATCCATGGGCAAAGCCAGTTGGTACATAAAGTAAATTGTGTTGGTCAGCATCTAAGATGACTGAGTGAGATTGTCCATAGGTTGGGGAGTCTTTGCGCAAGTCTACCACTACATCCAAGACCTTTCCCTGAATTACGCGGACCAGCTTTGCTTGCGCATAAGGAGGCCGCTGAAAATGTAATCCCCGGATGGTTCCTTTCAAGGAAAAGGATTGATTATCTTGTTTCCATTGAATATCAATTCCCAAATCTTGAAACCAGTCCTGCCGGAAGGACTCAAAGAAATAACCACGTTCATCCCGAAAGACTTTGGGATAGATTTCTATGACACCTTGTAGCTTACTTTTTCGAAATTCTGGCATGGTAATAGGATTGATCGGTCAAAATAACTATTCCCTTATAGAGTATCCTAATCAATTTCATGGAATTATCACGACCTTTGTATTAAAGCATGAAATTTCCTAGATACCCAAATGCTTTTTGGGTGAACTTAAGAATGAAGCTTCTGCTTATCTATGTAAGAAAACACAAGAATGAGTAAATATTCTAGAAAACTCCAAAAATTAATAGATACCGCTCCCAAGCAGGAGACAGCGGTCTTGGTTTCCCTGATTCGGCAGCAAGATACGGATCAGGTTGTAGAGGAACATTTGGAGGAATTGGCATTTTTGGCTGAGACCCTTGGAGTGAAGGCGGTTTATCGCTTTACCCAGCGTATGGAAAAGCCTGATATTAGGACCTTCATCGGAAAAGGAAAACTAGAGGAAATCCTGGCCTATATCACTCATTTTGGAGTAGATATGGTCATTTTCGATGATGATTTGACTCCTTCCCAGATGAAAAACTTGGAGAATGAACTCAAAGTCAAGGTCTATGATCGATCCTTACTAATTCTGGATATTTTTCTCAAAAGGGCACAAACTGCTCAGGCTAAGACTCAAGTAGAATTGGCGCGTTACCAATATCTGCTACCAAGATTAACAAGAATGTGGACCCACTTAGAGCGTCAGCGAGGAGGAACTTCTACCCGGGGTGGTGCCGGTGAAAAGGAAATCGAGACCGATAAGCGGGACATTCGAAACAAAATATCCCTGCTCAAAGGAAAGTTGAAACAAATCGAAAAACAGGGAGTCACGCAGCGGAAAGGAAGAAAGGGGATCGTCCGGGTGGCATTGGTGGGTTATACCAACGTCGGGAAAAGTACCCTCATGAATTTGATAACTAAAACCGATATACTGGCTGAAAATAAACTTTTTGCCACAGTGGATTCCACTGTTCGAAAGGTTGTATTGGATCATATTCCCTTTTTGCTATCAGATACGGTTGGGTTTATCCGGAAATTGCCTACTCACCTGATCGAATCCTTTAAATCTACCTTAGACGAAATTAGGGAAGCGGATTTGTTGGTTCATGTGGTGGATATTTCCCATCCTAGCTTTGAGGATCATATTGCCGTTGTCAACCAGACACTTCGCGAAATCAATGCAGGGGACAAACCGGTTTTGCTTGTTTTTAATAAAATAGATCTAGTACAAACCATGCCCTCAGAAGCTGAAATCATGGAAATGTCCGAAATGGAACGGGAAGAGGCTGATTTTAAAGACTTCAAGGCCTTAGCTGAAGCATATCGAAAAAAGACTGGAATTGAGCCGGTATTTATGTCAGCAGGAACAGGGGAGCATGTCGAAGAATTTCGAAAGCGACTCACTGAAGAAGTGAAAAAGATTCACCAAAAAATCTACCCTCATTATTTAGAAGACCAAACAGTGAGTTTTGAAGAAAAAGACTTGAACTAAAAAAGCTGCCCAGATTTATTGGGCAGCTTTTTTTGATCAAAATCGCATGCTAACTCCCAAAAGAAAATTGGTGCCGGCCTGCGGGTAATAGTAATTTTCTGTAATCAATTCTCTCCCCGTATCTCCCGGAATGAAATAGCTGAAGGTATAGCCATTGGGTTCATACAGTTCATTGAAGATGTTATTGATCAGCAAGTTGATTTCCAGATTTTTGAAGTATTTGGGCTGTGCTGAATAGCTGATGCGCAGATCATTGGTGAAAAAGGCATCCAAAGAACGATCTTCATTGGAAGTGTTATCCAGGAATTGACGACCTACATACTTGCTCATCCAGTTGATGCTGAGGTTTTGGATCGGCTTGAACTCGATTATCGCTGAGCCTACGACATTTGGTGAAAAGGCAATATCGGTATCATTGTAGTTGATGGCTTCCTGTCGGAATTCTTCTACGCTGTAATCATCAATGTATTCAGTAAAGGCATCGATTTTATTTTGACTGAAAGCAATATTTCCTCCAAAGGTCCAAGTTTGGGATACCTGATAATCGCCATCCAATTCGATTCCAGCTCGATAGGAAGAAGCTACATTTTCACGGATATAAGCTCCCACATCGTTGATCTGACCAGTTAGAATCAGCTGGTCTTTATAGTCCATGTAGTAGAAATTCGCGTTGTAGGTGAAGTTTCCGGATCGGGCCCGTAGACCAGCCTCTATATTGTTCAAGCGCTCCGGTCGGGGAACTTCCGTGATGGGATTGTCTGTGAAATCCGAACGTACCGGTTCTCGATTGGCTACCGCATAGCTCGCATACCAGGTGTTTTTTCCTTTTTCATATGAAATCCCAAACTTGGGGTTGAAGAAGGTATAATTTTCTTCCCCATCCACAATTCGCTGGTCATCATTCACTCCAAAAAAGGTGTAATTGATTCCCCGAAGTTGCAAATCTCCAAAGAGATTAAGGCCGGGTTTCAGCTCATATGTAGCTTTGGCGTAGATATTCCGATCATCTTTGATGGCATTGTTGTCGTAGTAGCGGTCTCTTATATCAGTGTTACCAGCAATACGGGCCCAGATGATTTCCCCAAAATGATCTCCATCGTAGCGATTCGCTCCTCCTCCGAGGACAAGATCCCATTGTCCATTGTCAGAGATATAATTCACCGAGCCAACAAAACCGAAGAAGTCATTGTCCAACCACCTTCTTCGGATGATATCGGTGCTTTCAATCAATTCATCCCCAATTTGTACCGGAGCTAAGCCATAGCTGGCAAAGTCATCATCTTCCCGATACTGCTCATAATAGCCTCTTCCATAAGTGTAATGCAGCGCCAAATTGGTTTTCCAGTTGGAGCCGATCTTGCCTGTATAAATCAACTGATAATGATCCTGTTGGTAATTGTCAGTTTCATTGTCATAGGTGTAGTAATTGTTGGTTCGGTCAGTTTCCAACAAGGCCTCCGGTAGACCCCACCAGGATTGATAGGTCTGTTCTTTTCCTGAAAAGACATTGAGTTTGACTACGTGATTTTCTCCATAATATCCTCCTGTCAAGAAATAGGAACCCAAGTCCGAAAAGGCTCGATCTACATAGCCATCCGTGGTGATTTTGGAAAGCCGTGCATCTACAGCAAATCGACCATTCAAAAGGCCTGTTCCTGCCTTGACGGTATGCCTCCAGGTATTGAAGCTTCCGAAACCATTGTCAATTTGGGCATAGGCTTCTTCTTGTCGGGTATCCGTTTGGAAGTTTAGACTGGCTCCAAAGGTCGCCGCTCCATTCGTGGAGGTTCCTACCCCACGCTGGATTTGGACATTGTCAACCGAACTTGCAAAATCAGGCATATTCACCCAAAATACCCCATGGGATTCTGCATCATTCAAAGGAATTCCATTGATGGTGACATTGATTCGGGTTTGGTCTGTTCCCCGAATTCGAATGCCGGTGTATCCAATTCCAGCCCCGGCATCGGAGTGAGATACAACGGATGGCGTGAAATTCAATAGGAGGGGAATATCCTGCCCTAGATTTCTTTTGGCCAATTCGGCTTTATCAATGGTTTGAAAGGTGGTGGGAGTGGTTTCGGAAGCGCGGGTAGCCGAAACGATGAATTCTTCCGAAACGAATTCTTTGCTTTGAAGCTTGAAAATCAATTCCTCCGAAGAAGGAATCGAGATTTCTTGAGTGATGGATTCATAACCCAAATAGGAGACCCGAATCATCCAGGTTCCTTCTGGAAGTTTGGAAAGGACAAATTTCCCATTCATGTCCGTGACCGTTCCTCTACCGGTTCCTTCCGCCCAAATGGACGCTCCGATTAATGGGGAATTGGTAGCTTGATCCCAAACACTACCCTTCACTTGATACTGTGCATGTGCAGCAAAAGTGGTCAGGCAAAAAGCCAGACATAGCCATAAATTTTTCATGTGTAATAAACCCTTTCGGGAGATTGAGTGAACCATGGGAGGACTTAGGGGAAGTCATCCGTATTTGTTTACCCGTTTTGCAGCAATAAAAGCTAAAAAGCAGTTGGTGCCGAGTCTGTCTTTTTTACGATTACGCTGCTTGCTCATTTCCCTTCGCCGGCACTACCCGGATCAGGTAATATGGGTATGATCTCAGCCCGTGATATTAGGGCACCCCTTATGATCTAGGAACAAAAGTAGAGAGGAAAAGTTTGAATACAAAAAAAGAGGCTTTCGCCCCTTTCTTATAAATCATCCTCATCAAAATCCTCTTCTTCGCCCATTCCCATATTGAACATGGAACTGAAGAGGTCTCTAAATTGTAAGCCGGTATCCAAAAGTTTTTTGCTGAGTTGTGAATATTCGGCAAGCCCATGCAAGGCAAACTCCATAAAGAATTCTTTTTCTTTTTC
>JABXHZ010000416.1 GCA_013373335.1 Cyclobacteriaceae bacterium
ACCCCAAGCAGGTAAAATGGTAAATATCAAAACACGCATGGCAATGGTATACCCAGCCAAAGCGACCGAACCAAACTCAGCATTCATGCGGGTCAATGCTACCCATGAAACTGAGTCAATTAGAAATTGACCCATTCCTCCTAAAGCTATATCTAGGATTTTGCGAATAACACTCCATTTTATCTGAAGGCTTTCCCTAGAAATCCAAAGCCTATGTTTCCCATTTAATAAATGGTACAGTTGGTAAATAACACCCAAACCCCTTCCTGTAGTTGTTGCCCAGGCAGCGCCCTCTAGTCCAAATCCCTCAAAACTTCCGATTCCAAAAATCAAAATAGGATCTAAAATGATATTAAGACCATTTGCTATCCAAAGTGAACGCATGGCATGATGGGCTTGCCCCGCGCCTCGAAATGCACCATTTATCAAAAAAAGCAGCAGGATAGCAGCATTCCCTCCAAAAATAATCCTTGTGAAACTTGACCCATTTTCTATAACATCCGGTTCGGCGCCCATTAAGTACAAGATATTGGGAGCGAACAAAACACCCAGAATGCTGAAAATTAAGGAAATCCCTCCTCCTACCAGCAATAGCTGAAAAGCAGAGGCCCCTGCCTCTTGGTATTCTTTTTCTCCAAATCTTCTGGAAATCAATGCCGTGGCAGCCATACTTATCCCAAATCCTACGGCATAAACCAATACGATTACCGACTCGGTCAATCCGACTGTTGCAATGGCATCTTCCCCTAGTTTGGCAACGAAGAAAATATCGACTACCGCAAAAAGGGACTCCATCATCATTTCCAATATCATAGGAACAGCCAAAACAAAAATGGCCGTCTTGAGAGAAAGCTTGGTGAAGTCCTGCTCCCTTCCTGCTAAGGCATCTTTAATGAGTTGAAAATTCACGGATTGACGTAAAAAATGAATGGAAGCGCCAAAAGTACTCTTTTTTTATATCTCTTAAGATTTAAACAAAAAATTATTTGGATCTAAATTCCTTTTGCCTACTCCCTACAATTCAGGATATTTGGCAAGAAATTGAACTCTATTCGAGTTTAGCAGGTTTCTCAACAACTCGTCCACCTATGGACCTTGAATCCATAACGTGAAATATGAAAAGTAAAAAACCAAGAGTAGTAGTCGGTCTATCTGGAGGCGTAGATAGCTCCGTAGCAGCCCATCTTTTGATTGAGCAAGGATATGAGGTCATCGGCATGTTTATGAAAAACTGGCACGATGAATCAGTTACCATATCCAATGAATGTCCTTGGATGGAAGATTCAACGGATGCCATGCTCGTTGCTGAGAAGCTAGGAATTCCATTTCAAGCCATTGATCTTAGCGAAGAGTACCGGGAACGAATCGTCGACTATATGTTTGCAGAATATGAAGCAGGACGCACTCCCAATCCTGACATTCTTTGCAACCGAGAAATCAAATTTGACATTTTCCTCAAAGCCGCTCAGAAATTAAAAGCAGACTTTGTAGCAACCGGTCATTATTGCCAAAAGGGGGAAATTTTGGTAGATGGAAAAACGGTCTATCAATTAAAAGCCGGAGCGGATCCAAATAAAGATCAAAGTTATTTTCTCTGCCAATTGACCCAAGATCAATTGTCCAAAGCCCTATTCCCCATTGGGCATCTTCAAAAATCTGAAGTTAGGCAAATTGCTAAGAATCTAGATTTAATCACTGCAGAGAAAAAGGATTCACAGGGCTTATGTTTCATTGGGAAGGTTAGACTCCCTGAATTTCTTCAGCAACAACTCAAACCCAAAAAAGGGCCCATTATCCAAATTCCTGAAAATCTGCCTGAATTCATCAAATACCAGATTCCAGCTGGATTGGAATATTCCGATCTGGACCGAGAAACCTTGGATAATTTAGCATTACCTATTCACTATAATAAAAGTCAGGGAAAAGTAGTAGGTGAGCACAACGGAGCCCATTATTTCACCATTGGACAACGAAAAGGTCTACACGTTGGCGGCACCGGTAAGCCTCTTTTCGTAATTGCTACGGACACCGTAGAAAATATCATTTACACCGGATTAGGGGAAGACCACCCAGGTCTTCTTCGACATGCATTATTTGTTAAAAATGACCAAGTTCATTGGATTCGTGAAGATTTAAGACTTCTTCCGGGAGATACTGCCGAATACAGTGCCAGAATCCGATATCGTCAACCGCTGACCAAAGCAACCTTAATTCAAAAGGAAAATGGACTCTATGTCCTTTTTGAACAAGCACAACGCGGGATTGCCTCCGGCCAATTTGTTGCTTGGTATGATGGAGAGGAATGCATCGGTTCAGGAACCATTTTTTAATCGCTATTCTCTCTAAAGATTTCCGTGATCAAAATACTGAAAGAAACCGAAGATTGGATTGCAATTGACAAACCTGCCGGCCTTTTGGTGCATCGAACTAAATTGGCAGCTGAAGAAAAAGAGTTATTTGCCCTTCAGATGCTTCGAGACCAAATCGGACAAGCCGTATATCCAGTCCATCGATTAGATAGACCTACCTCAGGCATTTTGCTTTTTTCCAAGAAAAAGGAGTTACTTCCATTATTTAAAGCTGAATTTTCTGAGAGAAAGGTGAAAAAAACTTACTTGGCCTTAGTTCGGGGAATACCTTCATCGGAAAAAGGTAGCTTTGACCGAGCCCTAACTAATGAACGAAGTGGAAGGCTTCAGGAGGCGAGAACGGATTACCAGATCGTAAGCACTGTGGAAATCCCATTTGATACCACAGGAAGATATCCAACCAGCCGATACTCTCTCTTATCTCTCTCACCCTTTACTGGAAGAACTCACCAAATCAGACGACATTTAGCCCAGGCGCGGCATTATATCCTTGGAGATAAAAAGCATGGGGATAACAAACAGAATAAATTTTTTGAGAAACAATTCGGACTTCAAAATTTACTCTTACATGCCTCGGAATTAGAATTCCAAGATCCGGTAATCCAACAAAAAATTGTGATTCGAGCTGAAATCCCTGTACACTTTCGGACGATTTTGACAGAATTGGGGATTCCCAGTCAAGAAGTTTGAAAATGGCTACTTGCCTTTCTTTCTTTTATCTTATTTTCATCCAAATAAATCAATACAATGAAGAATATTTGCTTAACCCTAGGGCTCGTTTTAGTCCTTTCAGCTCCCTCTTTAGCCCAGAAGAAGGAAATTGAAAAAAGATTTAAAGAGAAAGAGGCCATCGGTCATTTTACGTACTTAGCCTCCGATGAATTGATGGGAAGAGATCCTGCTAGGCCTGAAATGGCTCTGGCGTACAATTACATCGCGCAGCAATTAAAAAAATATGGGACCAAGCCGCTTCCAGGTGCGGATGGCTATTTCCAAAACATTCCCTTTAGACTATCTACTCCACCCAAAAAAGGAGAAATAACTTTAGGTGAATCCACCTATTCCCAAGGACAAGAAATGCTTGTTTTAAACGGAGAAGCCCTTTCTGGTGACTATGAAGTTGTCGATTTGGGTTTTGGAAAGCCTGAAGATTTTGAAGGGAAAGATTTAAAGGGAAAGGTAGTGATGACCAACGTGGGGGCTCCAGATCGAATGAGTCCGGCACAGCTTTTTTCCCTGGGCCGTGAAAAGGCTTCTCTTGCACAAAAAGCAGGTGCGGTTGCCTTAATTGAGCGTTTTAACATTCCTTCTGTTCCATGGCAGTTGATCGCTAATTTCCTAAATCGTCCAACCTTGGGAATTGATCAGGGGGAAAGTTCGAATCTACCTTATTTGTGGGTGAAGGATCTGGAAAATGACCTAGCGAAGCAAATCAGTGAGGGAACGATCAAATCTGCGCAATTGAATATTGAAGGCAAACAAAATCAAGATGTAGACGGGAAGAATGTTCTTGGTTGGATTGAAGGAACAGATGAAAATCTGAAAAACGAATTTCTACTACTTTCTGCCCACTATGATCATGTTGGAGTCGGGACTCCAGACGCATCTGGAGACTCTATTTACAATGGAGCTCGTGACAATGCGGTAGGAACAGTAGCTGTATTGAATGCTGCTAAATATTTTGCGAAAAACCCCCCAAAACGATCCGTGATTTTTGCGCTTTGGACTGCGGAAGAAAAAGGCCTTCTTGGATCCGCTTATTTCGCTGAAAACCCCTTAGTTCCTTTAGACAAAATCATCTTCAATCTCAATATTGATAATGGTGGATATAATGATACAGAAATTGTAACAGTCATCGGATTGGGCAGAACATCAAGTGATCCGTTGATAAGCCAGGCAGTTAGTGAATTTGGACTGGAGGCAATTGCAGATCCTGCCCCTGAACAAGGACTTTATGACCGTTCTGACAATGTCAACTTTGCTAGGAAAGGAGTTCCTTCTCCTACCTTCTCATTAGGTTTCAGGGCCTTTGATGACGAAATCAATAAATACTATCACAAGCCGGGAGATCAAGTAGACAATTTCGATCTGGATTATGCCGTCAAATACTGGAAATCCTACATACGGGCAGCGGAATTAATTGCCAATGATCCTAACAAACCACTCTGGAATGCCGGAGATAAATACGAAGGAGTCTCTAAAGAATTATATGGTATGAATTAATCAAGAACAGATCCAGTTCAACAAAAAAGGTCGGCTAATCACCGACCTTTTTTATTTTTCCAACGATGGATCAGAAAAGCATTCCTGCGATAGTTGCTGTCATTAAACAGGCCAATGATGCAGCGAAAAGGGAAATTAACCCAAGCTTACTTAAGGTTCCCTGCTTATTCGGAGCAATAATTCCGATCCCTCCCAATTGAATGGCGATAGAGCTAAAATTGGAAAAACCACACAAGGCATAGGTAGCGATAATTATGGATTTATCGGAAAGTGTACCAGCTGCTTTCATTTCAGAAAGACTCAAATAAGCTACAAACTCATTGATAACTGTCTTCTGTCCAAGCAAACTACCTACTTGTAGAGTATCAGCCCATTCTACTCCTATCACCCAGGCAAATACTCGGAAAATCTGACCAAAAATATATTCCAATGAAAATCCTGAAAATTGACCTCCTGTAGAATCCAATACAAAACCATTGATACCCGTTACTCCGCCAATGATATCTTCCAAAAAGTAATTAACCGCACCGATTACAGCAATGAAGGCAAGAAGCATGGCGCCCACATTTAAAGCCAATTTTAGCCCTTCAGAGGCTCCAATTGACATGGCATCAATGAGGTTAACACCCATACTTTCCTTATTTACTTCCAATTTTTCCTGAACTCTTTCTTTTTCAACTTCAGGAATAAAAATTTTGGAGAGTACAATTGCTGCTGGAGCATTCATGATGCTTGCACCTAACAAATAGGCTGCAAACTTACTTTGCTCTTCCAAACTATCTCCTCCCAAAAAGGCAACATATCCTGCTAACACGCCTCCTGCGATAGTGGCCATCCCTCCTGTCATCAAACACATCAATTCCGATTTGGTCATATTCGGGATAAATGGGCGGACCAATAAAGGTGCTTCAGTTTGTCCCAAGAAAATATTACCGGCAGCAGAAAGACTTTCCGGACCTGACAAACGCATAGTTCGAGCCATAATCCAAGCAATTCCAAAAACAACTTTTTGAAGAATTCCTAAATAATACAGACCAGCTGAAACCGTAGAAAAGAAAATTATGGTAGGTAAAACCTTAAACGCGAAAATAAATCCAAAACTGTCCCCAGCAAGATCTCCAAAAATGAAACGAGCTCCTTCTTCGCTGAAGCTCAAAAACTTTACAAAAGCACTGGATAAGGCGGAAAATCCACTAGCCACTAAGGGAACTTTGGTGATTAATAAACCGAAAACCAATTGTAAACCAATTCCAATAAAAACCAGTCTCCAGTCGACTTTCTTTTTATTAGCTGAAAAAATATAAGCGATAACTACAATGACAAATAGTCCAAATGCTCCTCTAATGTAATCCATAAATATGTGAATGATTCAACAGGGCTTAAAAATAGAGAAGCGAATCACAAGAAAAAAGCCTGATTGCTCAGGCTTTCATTAAAATTTAATTTCGCTTGTTTATTTCATCCCGAATTCGGGCTGCTTTTTCGTAATCTTCATTGTTGATTGCCTTTTCAAGCATCTGATTTAGCTTATCCAGACTGTAGTCTTTCAACGATGGTTCTTTTTTAGCAGAAAAGCTCGGTTTTGTGGATGATTTCGAAGACTGTGGTTCGGTACTTTCTACATCGAAGTGCTCAACTCCTCCTTCCGACATGACTTTTTCGCTGCAGAAAATGGGACAGCCAAAACGGATAGCGATAGCAATAGCATCTGATGGCCTGGCATCGATATCTACATCAGCTAATTCACTTTTGCACACAATTTTGGCATAGTAAACCCCCTCCTTCATGTCAGTGATCACAATCCTATCGATTTCAAAATTGAATCCATGAGCAAAAGATTTAAATAAATCATGCGTCATGGGACGATTGGGAACAATCTTTTCAATTTCCAAAGCAATGGCTTGCGCTTCAAACATGCCGATGACAATGGGTAACCTTCTTATCCCACCAACTTCCCCTAAAACCAAAGTAAATGATCCTGACTGGGAGTGGTTAGACGAAAGACCTAAAATTTCCAGTTCGATTTCTTTTTCCACAAAAATTAAAGTTCCGCTTTTAATGCTTCATTCAACTTAGGGACTACTTCAAAAGCATCTCCAACAATTCCATAATCAGCAGCCTTAAAGAAAGGAGCTTCTGGATCTTTGTTAATCACCACAATGCATTTTGAAGAGTTTACTCCTGCAAGATGCTGAATAGCACCTGAAATTCCTATTGCGATATATAAACTTGGAGCAACTTTTACCCCAGTTTGGCCCACGTGTTCGTGATGCGGTCTCCATCCAATATCTGATACCGGTTTAGAGCAACCCGTCGCAGCCCCTAGCGTAGCAGCCAAATCCTCAATCATTCCCCAATTCTCTGGACCTTTCAATCCTCGTCCTCCAGAAACAACGATATCTGCTTCCGGAAGTAAAACTTCGCCAGTTGCTCGCTCTGTAGAAGTGATTTTTGAAGCAAAATCAGAATCTGACAAGGAAACATCAAATGATTCCACTACGGCATCACTTCCATCCGTTTTCAAATCCACAGCGTTTTTCTTGATCGCCAAAATTTTATTCTCGGTAGACACCTCTGTTTCTGCAAAGGCCTTTCCTGTAAAAATACTCCTCTTAACCTTATAACCGGCACTGGTATCTGGCAATTCAACCACGTTTGAAACCAAAGCAGCGTTTATTTTAATAGCCAATCGGGCAGCGACAGCATCACCCAAGGAGGATTTTGCCAAAACAACAGTTTTAGCCCCTACCTTTTCAAATGCTTGTGCTAAAGCACTCGCGTGTGCTTGAATTACTCCAGCGGTTAAACGATCGTCAGCGGCATGCAAAACTTTCGCAGCTCCAGCTTTACCTACAGCTGCCAGTTCATCTTGACCAATGGTACCTAAAGCAAGTGCCACTACATCGCCTTCCCCGGTTTTTGCAGAAAGGGCATTTGCAAAAGAAACAGCCTCAAGACTGGTCTTTTTCACTTTTCCTTCTGCGTGTTCTATATATACTAAAATTGACATAAATATCTGAATTTAAAATAGTTAAATAATTTGAATTAAAGAACCTTTGCCTCGTTTTTTAGCAATTTCACTAATTCTTCCACATGGTCCTTGTCTACCAGTTTGACTGCACCTTTTGCTGGAGGAAGTTGATATTGTGTAGCCACTGCCTGAGTTTCATCAGATACCGGTTCAACTACATTCAAAGGCTTGGTTCTAGCAGACATGATTCCTCTCATGTTAGGAATTTTCCATTCTGCGATGGGCTCTTGACAACCTGCAATCAAAGGAAGACTAGCTTCCAGCATCTCTTTTCCACCTTCGATTTCTCGAGCCATTTTCACGGTAGAACCTTCTATATCCAACTTCATTACTGGTGAAAAAGAAGGCATTCCCAATAGTTCACCAACCATTCCATGAACCATTCCTCCATTGAAGTCTATAGATTCTCTTCCCATCAAAATCAAATCATAACCTCCCTCTTTAGCATAATGGGCAATTTGCTTGGCCACAAAAAAAGAATCTTTTGGTTCCGAATTTACCCGGATTGCTTCATCCGCGCCGATAGCAAGGGCTTTTCTCAGCGTAGGGTCACTTTCTGCAAGTCCAACATTCAAAACCGTCAGTTTTCCACCCGTTTGGTCCCGTAACTCCACTGCTCGAGCTAATGCATAATCATCATAGGGACCTATAATGAATTGAACTCCTGTAGAATCAAACTTCGTGTTATTATCAGTAAATTGAATTTTAGAAGTCGTATCAGGTACGTGGGTGATACAAACAAGAATATTCATTGGTTTAGGATTAGATTATTTTAGATTTATTTCGCGTGAAATTAATAGTAAGACCTTAATTAAAAAAACTATTCATGAGCAATTTGGACCGTTTAAAGCTTTTAGAACAATTTGCTGCTGAGGAACCAAAAGACCCTTTTAATTGGTATGCATTGGCTTTGGAAATTCAAGAAATCCAACCTGAAAAAGCCCTCATATATTTTCAAAAACTTCTTTCCGATTTCCCTGATTATTTGCCTACCTACTACCCCGCTGCACATTTTTTCGCTGCTTTAGATAAACTAAATGAAGCAAAAGTGACCTTTGAAAAAGGAATTAGCCTCTCCCAAAAACTATCCGAAATAAAAACCCTTCGAGAACTACAGAATGCCTATCAAAATTTTCTATTTGAAAATGATATAGACTTTTAATACTTTTAATTTAACAAATTGATTTATAGGTTGTTAAAGTGATTCTCAAATAAATAAAGAGAAATCAGGGAATCAAAACTATTTTTCCCATTTGACTTCCAGCTTTCATTCGATCGAGCGCTTTTTCTGCATCCTCCAATTGGAATACTTGATCAATAATCGGATGAAGTTTCTTTTGGTTGACAAAATCAAGCATAGCTTGAAAATCTTGATCCGAACCCATTGTACTGCCTATGATTTTCAATTGATTCCAAAAAATCCTTCGGGCCTCTAATTTTTCAGGATTTCCCCTTGTTGCTCCATATATCACAATTCTTCCCCCCGGTCGACTCACTTTAATCAGATCATTGAGAGGGTCTCCGGATGCACCATCAATGATCAAATCGAACCCTCCTGTTTTGGATAGCGCCTCTTCCGTCCAGTTCTTTTCTCTATAATTGAAGCCTCCTTTGGATCCGAATTCTAAAGCTTTTTCAATTTTCTCCGTACTACTACTGCTTACATAAACTTCAGCTCCCTTTTTGATAGCAAACTGGGCTGCAAATTGAGCAACACCGCCACCAATCCCCGTAATCAAAACACGGTCATTTTCTTGAATATTTCCTTGATAAACCAAAGCCCTAAAAGCAGTCAAGCCTGCTAAAGGTAAAGCTGCGGCTTCTTCCCAAGAAAGATGCTTAGGTTTAGAATGAATTCTGTCTGAAGATACAATGATGGTATTTGCCAAGGTTCCATGTGTAGGCATTCCTATAATTTGAAAGTCCTTGGACTGGGCCTTTTGATCATTTCCCCAGAATAATGCTGGATTGATGATCACTTCTTCTCCAACTTTCCAATTCGAAACTCTTTTTCCAACTTCAGAAATGATTCCAGCTCCATCAGACCCTAGAATGATTCCATATGAGATATTGGGATACAGCCCTTGCCTACACCATTCATCACGGTGATTCAAAGCTGCTGCTTTGAGGGTAATTTTTACTTGGTGGTCTAGAAGCGGCTTCTCTTCGACCTCTCTAAAATCAATTTTCGACGGAAGACTACGGTCTAATACTATTCCTTTCATTATTAAAATGGTGGCTTTTCTCCAGGAGTACCTAAAAAGTCATCATGATCATCATTTGCCTTACTGGTAAATTTCACGGTTTGGGATTGATCAAAATTGGATGCTCCAGATGATTGAGATGAAAATTTATTCCCATAAAGAGGTTCTATTGCTTGATTTGGGGGAAAATTACCAAAGTTGTCCAAATCAGTGAATTTGGTATACTTTCCAATGAAGCGGAGTTTAACCGTATCCAAAGACCCATTTCTATGCTTTGCGATAATCACTTCGCCCACACCTTGTGTACTGGCATCATTTTCATCCTGTAGAATCCCATAATATTCAGGACGATAGAGGAACATAACCATATCCGCATCTTGCTCGATGGCTCCGGATTCCCGCAGGTCGGAAAGTTGAGGTCTTTTATCCCCTCCCCGAGTTTCCACCGCACGGGAAAGCTGGGAAAGAGCTATAACAGGAATCTCAAGTTCCTTGGCGATTTTCTTAAGGGCTCGCGATATACTGGCAATTTCCTGTTCACGATTTCCACCACCGCCTCCTTTGGAATCACCTGACATCAATTGC
>JABXHZ010000172.1 GCA_013373335.1 Cyclobacteriaceae bacterium
ACCTTTTTGGTGGTCTAAATTATTTCAGATTTGAAACTTTTTTAATTGATCACCTCAGCGGGATGGATTCAGAAATCGGAAGTCTTAAAGTCAATAAAAAAAGGTAATCCATTAGCGAGAAGTTATCGGATTACCTTATAACTCAATGTTGTTGAAGTTTTGCTTTTTTAATTATCGATTTGACTAAATCGAATCTCCACCTTTCTGTCCAGGCTATTTGAGCCTTTGTTTCCTCCTCTTACAATCAATCCTCCTACGTTTGTACTGATTTTTGATTCGGGTACTCCAATTTCCTGAAGTGCGGCTTTTACGGCTTCTACTCGCCTTTCGGAAAGCCGAAGGTTGTATGAAATACTTCCAGTGTTATCTGCAAATCCGACAAGCTCCACTGAAATATTTTCATTCTGATCTAGGAAAGTTTTCACCTCATCTAGCTTTGTTCTTTCTGATGGACTCAGTGTTGTTTCATTTACCTCAAAATAAATTTCAATCTTACTATGATTAACCAAAATAGGAGAGGGAACTGCTTTGGTTATTAAAACAGAATCAGGACTTGACTCAGTCGCTAAGGAATCTGCCAAAAGGTTTTGAGATAGAATTACTTGCTGAAGACTATCTATCATTAAAGAATCCTGTTGAATTTGTGCCATGAGCAATGAATCACGCTGTGCCTGAGCAGCTGCTTCTTTTTTATCACCACTGTTTGCTATCGCAGCTGTTGTGGCAGCAGTTCCTCCTACCAATAAGGCATCTTTCAGGAGTTCATTGTTCTTTTTGTCTAGTTTTTCCTGCTTTTTCCTGTTCTTTTCCAGCTTCTTAGCTGTTTTTTCATCCACAGCTTCTGTGTTGATCAGTACTTCTTGTGGTTCAGAGGCAGGTTGTTCGTATTCGGAAGGTTCTGGGATTTTCGATGCAAAGGCCATAATCATAGCAGAATCCCTTTTTGCTTGAGCCTGTAGCATTTCAGATCTGAAACGCTCCATTTCTTCTTCAAATTCTTCCCGAGTCATCATATTTGGATCGTCGCTCCCAGATCGGGACTTAGAAACTGCACTGCTATCCATGTAAACTTTGGTCTGGCCTTGTTCGGAATACATAATTCTGCCGATTTGGCCAGGTATGATAATGAGTTCTTTGGTAAGGGCTGCACTATCAATTGTTGCAACTTCAGGTTCGGCAGAATAAGAATTCAAAGAATCCATGGTATAAATTGCAAGTGACTCCTCTAAGCTCAGCCTAGTCAATGATTCATTTGCCAAGGTCCTTTCTTCACGTAAAGAACTTAATCTTGCCTCCGTTACTTCTGTTGAAACGGTCGTATCACGTTCTGCTAATTCAATGGTCTGGTCGATTTCGGCTATCCTATTTTGGGTTTGTTGCATTTCTCGTTGAATCAAACCTCTTTGTAATTCTAGAGAATCCAAAACTACCTCCCGATTCGCCAAGGCCGCCGAGTCGAGTGTCATACTATCTGTAGGTATCTGTTGATTTTTCCCCCAAAAAGGAAGCTGAATGACTGTGAAATAATTGTTGACTGTGCTGGTCGGCCTGCTTTGAAGTCTGGCTGAATCAGCAGCCTCAAGCTGTTTTTTTGTAAGTTCATCCGGAACAAAAGTATACCGCTGTGTAATTACAGGAGGATTAAAACTTTCCTTTCGGGCTCCTAGGCTGAATTTGACTCCAATTCCATGATAAATGTACCAGTCTGGATTTCCACTTTCGAATCCTCGGTATGGGTTTTCTGGGGTGACCACATTCGTTCCTGGTTTAGCAGCATAGGCTTGGAAATTATTATCATATCGCGTCCTGTATTGTCCAGAGACATCGTCCAAATAATCGGTCGCGGCTCTTTTGAAATCAGACTGAGCAAATATTTCAATTCCCTTGGCTATCCTAAAGCGAAATCCTAAACCGATGTGGGTATACATGGAAAATCGATCATATCCACCGGGTATTTCTGTTTCTACTTCCCTGAGTGAGGTTTCAAAAACACCATCAGGAATTATACCTGGGTTTGAATAATCGTATCTATTCCCCTGCGCATCCAACAAATCTCCGTAGACATTGAAATATTGGTATCCAAATCCTAGAACCAAGTAAGGTGCGAAAAAGGATTTTCCGGAAAGCAACCAATTGTTATCCGGCTTAATGACAAAGGAAAGTCCCGTATCCCAAAGATCCGTTTGGAAGTTCAGTGCTCGGTCAAACCGGGGGCTTTCTGTATAAAGGGTTCCGTCGTTTTTGATAAATCGATCGGAAGAGCCAAACTGATAAGCACCTCCTGTCAGCATTAAACCGACCGATTTTCCAAGAGCATATTCTATTGAAAATTGATAGGATAAATTGGGAGAGTACGTTTTATATCGACGGTAAAGCTTTGAAAATTCCCCAAAGTTTCGAACACCTAATGGTCGGATGTCACCAAAATAATTGGTGGTTCCTGCGCTCAGGCCAAATCTCCATTTGTAGCCATATTGCTGCGGATAGGCTACTGAAATCAGGAATATTGCAAAAATGGTTAGTACGGACTTTTTCATGATTACCTCTTATTACCAAAGCCCAACCATAATTTAAACTCTAAACTTAACCCTACAAAAGGGGTGAAGTAGTCGGTTTTCCCACCATTTTGATTCTTGGTAGTAATGAAGGTTCCGCCGGCATTAAAGCGAACAATTCGGAAAAAATTATACCCCAATCCCACATAGAGTGGTCGGTCTAGAAGTGGTCCTCCAATCTGTTCATTCAGGGAGTTTTCCATGTTTCCTGAAAGGAAAAACCCGGAGCTTAGGGATAAATTGCTCATGAATTTTGTAAATGTGCGGTTTCCCAAGGGGAATGAAACTCCAGCATAGGGCCCGGTAACAAATTCCTGTTGGCTCAAACCTTGTTTAAGAGAAATTGCACCATATCCTACATTAAGAGGGATGGAATTGGATTTTTTCTCAGTGGGGTAGGTTTGAAAAATCTTTTGGTCTACCCGGGCCAATAAGTTAGTAGATAGGTATTGATCCACTTCTGAAAAAATGATTTGCTCTAATTCGTCCAAGTACTGCCTCGCGTAAACTGCTCTCGCATTGTCTCCTTCTTCCACGCCGGTAGCATTAAATTTGGCCTTACCCATCTTTAACTTTTTTCGCTGTTCCAGTTTATTTCGAGTGAGATCAGAAAATCCTGGGAATTTCTGAGCTTGAGGAAGTTCAAAATAATAAGCACCTGCTTCTAAAATTCTGGTCATGTTTGCCAAAATCTGCTCATCGGAATCCTCAAACTTAATTCGTCCCCGTTTTATGGTAGTGATTGTACTCAGATAAGTGGATAAATTGTCATGAATGAGCTCCCTGACTTCTTCTACTTCCTGATAGCCTGCTTTTTGGTAAAAGCCAAAGTCCAAATGGTAATCCTGGTTAGCTCGGAGCGGTTCTTCCACTAAAATCTGGAAAGCGAGTTCCTGATAGCCAAATGGAACTTTCCAAAAATAGGTATACCCTGCCTTTGGACTTTTCTTGGAAGGATAAATTGTCAGTTTTACCAATTCAATCTGGCTCGGAATTGCACCCCTAACATAGAATTTTTCCTCTGATGGAATGGGCATACCGCCATTGAGCTGACTTCTAATTAGATCTAAATTGATAGTGGTGAATGTCTCTTGAGCCAAACTGATGGTTTGAATCCAAAAGCCTATCAAAATCAAGGCAAAAAGTTTTTTCATCTGAAAATGGGTTTGGTTGGATAACTACCGATGATGAATAAAATTATTGAACTAACTTATTTAACTTATATGAAATTCTAATGATTACCAAATTTAATTTATGAATGGTTATAAGGTAATTTGATTCTTTTTAAAACTACCAATTGAGGTTCCTCCTTAATGGCAGTTAAATCAGGAATAAAAATATTCTTACCTTTTTGATGAAATAGCCAAAAGTCAATTATGAAAAATCAACTGTTTTCCATCCGCTGGGTTTTAGTCTTTTTCCTTACGGGTTTTATTGTAGAATCATTTGCACAATCATTCAAATGGTCAACTGAGGGGAATACTTATTATCAGTTTCAGCAAGGAGAAATTCTAGCGTATTCCCTTCCAGAAAATTCCTCTCAGGTAATTGTTTCTCAAGAAATGTTGTCCCTTCCCACAGGTGAATCTCTGGCTATTCGGGATTTTTCTTTTTCTGAAGATGGAAAGAAGATCTTGATCTACACTAACACAAAGCGTGTTTGGCGATTGGATACCCAAGGCGATTATTGGGTTTTGGATTTGGAGAGCAAAAAATTAGAGCAAATCGGGAAGGGTTTGCCTGAGTCCTCCCTTCGTTTTGCCAAACTATCTCCTGATGGTCAAAAAGCCGCCTTTGTAAGTGAATACAATCTTTATGTGGAGGATTTGAATTCTGGGGAAATTACCGCTTTGACTACCGACGGCAATCGAAAACTGATCAATGGAACATTTGATTGGGCCTATGAGGAGGAGTTTGCCTGTAGAGATGGTTTTCAATGGAGTCCAGACAGCAAGCAAATTGCATTTTGGCAATTGGATGCGAATAAGATTCGGGATTTCTACATGATCGATAATATTGATTCTGTCTATTCGCAGATCATACCGGTTGAATATCCCAAAGTTGGACAATCTCCTTCTCCAGCTCGAATTGGGGTGGTGAACTTGACCGGGAAGGAAATAACTTGGATGAATATCCCCGGTGATCCTGCACAGCATTATTTACCGAGAATGGAGTGGAACAATCCCGAATTATTACTCGTGCAGCAATTGAATAGGAAACAAAATCACTCGAAGATTTACGCTGTAAATGTTCCGAAAAATGAAGCAGAAGTCATTTTTGAGGAAAAGGATGAGGCTTGGATTGATGTACTTTCTCCTTGGGAAAATGTGTATGCCTTAACCTACCGGCATGAATTCAAATGGATCAATGGAGGAAAAGAATTTCTTTGGTTGAGTGAAAAAGACGGTTGGCGTCATCTCTATCGAATTGGATTGGACGGAAAAGCAATAGAGGTTACTACCGGCAACTATGATGTGGTCAATTTGCTCCATGTTGATGAAAAAGCGAATCGAATTTATTTTCACGCTTCTCCTGAAAATGCAACTCAAAAATATTTGTACACCACTTCTTTAGATGGAAAAGGTCAAGAGAAATTGGTTACTCCGGTGAATTTGCAAGGAACGAATTCCTATGAAATTGCTCCTTCAGGACAATATGCCTCTCATCAGTTTCAAAACCATTTTACACGACCCTCTTCGGAATGGATCGAACTTCCATCCCATTCTCCGCTCGACGAATCTAAATCCATTGCTGCAAATTTGGCTTCCAATCAGCGGGAAAAGCAGGTTGAATTTTTTCAAATTCAAACAGCAGATGGAACTGAAATGGACGGGTGGATGGTCAAGCCTCGGGATTTTGATCCCTCCAAAAAATACCCGGTTGTTTTCTTTGTTTATACAGAACCTTGGGGTGCCAATGTGAAAGATACCTATGGAGTAGGTAGAAATAGACTCTATGAAGGAGATATGGCTGCGGATGGCTATATCTACATTTCAATCGATAATCGCGGAACTCCAGCACCTAAGGGGAGAGCTTGGCGAAAAAGCATCTATCGGAAAATTGGGCGTTTGAATATTTCCGATCAGGCTGAGGCGGCCAAAAAGATTTTAGGATGGGATTTTGTTGACCCTGAGCGCGTAGCAGTTTGGGGTTGGTCCGGTGGAGGATCTGCTACTTTGAACCTGCTATTTCAATATCCTGAGATTTATAAAACCGGAATTTCGATTGCGGCAGTGGCCTATCAGTTAACTTATGACAATATCTACCAAGAGCGCTACATGGGTTTGCCTCAAGAGAATTTAGAGGATTTTATAGCCGGTTCTCCGATCACCCACGCCAAAAACCTACAAGGAAATCTTATCTATATCCATGGGACGGGTGATGACAATGTGCATTATGCCAATGCAGATATGCTAGTCAATGAATTGATTAAACATGGAAAACTATTTCAATTCATGCCTTATCCGAATCGATCACATTCCATTTCCGAAGGGGAAGGAACCAATATGCATTTAAGGAAATTGTATACTGATTATTTGAAAAAGCATTGCCCTCCGGGAGGAAGATGATTTTGTTATAATTAGGAATTAGGAATTAGGAATTAGGAATTAGGAATTAGCTTATGTCTAAAGGCTTGTTGAGTTTGATTGGCTGTATGTCCTTGTTTTTTGGGTTGTTAAGCAGCGCATTTTCGCAGGATGTCATTACTAGGGCAGACACATTGAGAGGAAGTATTACTCCCGCGCGTGCATGGTGGGATTTGAATTACTACCACCTATCGGTTGAAGTTTTTCCCGAGAGCAAATCCATCAAGGGAAAGAATCTTGTTAGGTATCAAGTCAAGGAGTGTGGAAATGTACTCCAGATCGATCTTCAAGAGCCGCTTCAAATCACCTCAGTTGCTCAAGATGGAGAATCTCTTTCATTTGAGCGAGAAGGGGCGGCTCATTTTATTGCGTTAAAAAAAGATCAAAAACCAGGTGAATTGGAGGAGATTGAAATATACTACGAAGGCCAACCGAAAGAGGCTATCCGACCACCTTGGGATGGAGGAATTACCTGGACAAAAGATTCAAATGGGAAGCATTTTATTGCCTCTTCCAACCAAGGGATAGGATCCAGTATTTGGTGGCCAAGTAAAGACCATCCAGCAGATGAAGTCGACAGCATGTTGATCTCCGTAGCGGTTCCCAAAGACTTAATGGACGTTTCGAACGGTCGACTTCGTGGGGTAGAAGAAAATTCAAAAACCAAAACTTATCATTGGTTTGTATCCAACCCCATCAATGA
>JABXHZ010000170.1 GCA_013373335.1 Cyclobacteriaceae bacterium
CAATACTACATTGATAAATATGATACGCCTGCTTATGCCTCCAACAGGATGTATGTCCTGATGCAAAAGCAGATCAACCGCGGACAAGATGGAGCGGGTGTAGCCAATGTCAAAATCAACACCAAGCCCGGGACTCGCTACATCAGCCGTTACCGATCCATTGAGCCTTCTGCTGTCAATTACATTTTTGAAAAAATTAGCAAGAAGTATAAAAAGGCTAAAAAGCTAGGAGGGCATGATGGACTGAGCGATGCCGAATGGCTGAAAGAAAATATTGCATTTACGGGGGAAGTTTGGTTGGGACATTTGCGGTATGGTACCCACGGAGAAAACAGTATCGAAACTTGCCATCCTTTTCTTAAGCAGAATAACTGGAGAAGCCGAAACCTGGTCATGGCCGGAAACTTTAACATGACCAATGTGGAGGAGCTTTTCGGGAAGCTAGTTCAGCTTGGTCAGCATCCGAAGGAAAAAACCGATACCGTGACCGTGATGGAAAAGATCGGTCACTTTTTGGATGAGGAAAACCAGCGAATCTTCGACAAATACAAACATCAATTTACTAACGAGCAAATCACCCAGTTCATAGAGGACGAGTTAGATGTAGCTCGGATCTTAAGAAGATCCTGCCGTGATTTCGACGGAGGATATGCAATGTGTGGTCTGATTGGAAACGGATCCAGCTTTGTAGTTCGTGATCCTTCGGGAATCCGGCCTGCTTATTACTATGCTGATGAGGAAATCATCGTCGTTGCTTCCGAAAAACCAGCCATCAAGTCTGCTTTCAATATTGATTTCAAAGCGATTAAAGAAATTCAACCAGGACATGCCTTGGTGATCAATAAAGACGGATCTTATTCTGAAGAAGAAATTATGCCGGCTCGCGAGAAAAAATCCTGTTCCTTTGAGCGGATTTATTTCTCAAGAGGAACGGATCCTGATATTTATCAAGAGCGAAAAAATCTAGGGAAGGCCCTCATTCCGCAGGTTCTAAAGGCCATTGATTTTGATCTCAAAAACACGGTATTCTCCTATATACCAAATACAGCTGAGACAGCTTTTCTAGGAATGATAGAAGGGTTGGAGGAATACTTGGTAGCGAAACGAAAAGAAGTATTTCTGGAAGGAAAGCCTCATGTGGGAGATTTGGAGGAATTGTTGAATTTCCGTCCTAGGGTTGAGAAGCTTGTCAGCAAAGATGTCAAACTCCGAACCTTCATTACAAACGATGATGATCGGGACACTATGGTTAGTTCGGTCTATGATACAACCTATGAAGTGGTTCGTCCAGGGGTAGATACCTTGGTGGTGATTGATGATAGTATCGTTCGGGGTACAACTTTGGAAAAGAGTATTCTGACCACTTTAGATAAATTAAATCCAAAACGAATCATCATCGTTTCTTCAGCACCCCAGATTCGCTATCCGGATTGCTATGGAATCGATATGTCCCGAATGAAGGATTTTATCGCCTTCCGTGCAGCTATAGCCTTACTGAAAGAGCGAAAGATTGAAAATATTTTGGAGGAGGTCTATGAAGTTTGTCAGGCGAATCCTAAGGCATCCGAGAATTTTGTAAAGCGAGTTTATGAGCCATTTACGGATGAGGAAATTTCAGATAAGATCGCTGAAATCGTGACCTCACCAGAAATCAGAGCTGAAGTGAAGGTGATTTATCAGACAGTGGATTCCCTGCATAGATGTATTCCTAATCATCTAGGGGACTGGTATTTTACTGGGGATTTTCCGACAGATGGAGGTACATGGGTTGTCAATAAAGCCTTTGTAAATTATATGGAAGGAAAGACTATCCGAGCATATTAATCTTTCTGGAAAAGAAACAAGCAAAAGGCGTTGGGTAAATTCCCTACGCCTTTTTTCATTTCTTATCTTAGTAAATATTTATTTAAGAAAAATTGTAAACGTATGACGATTGATATTTCTCTATTGAAGCAGGTGTGTGAAATTGCAGGGGCGCCAGGATTTGAAAAGCGAATTCGAGATTTGGTGATTGATTTGGTTCGGCCACATGTTGATGAAATCCGCACAGATAATCTGGGTAACGTAATCGCAATCAAAAAAGGAAAGCGTAATCCAGATGGGAAGCGGGTCATGGTTGCTGCACACATGGACGAAATTGGATTTATCGTAACTCATATTGATGAGCAAGGCTTTGTTCGCTTTCATACCTTAGGGGGCTTTGATCCGAAAACCTTGACTGCCCAACGCGTGATAATTCATGGTAAAAAGGATTTGGTAGGGGTGATGGGTACCAAGCCTATTCATGTCATGAGTCAAGAGGAGCGGAATAAATTGCCGAAGACCACGGACTTTTTCATCGATTTGGGAATGTCAAAAGAGGAGGTGGAAAAGTATGTGTCTGTAGGGGACCCGATTACCCGAGAGCGAGAATTGGTGGAAATGGGTTCTTGTGTCAATTGTAAGTCCATTGATAATCGGGTAGCTGTTTATATTTTGATTGAGACTTTGAAGAAAATCCAGACCCCTGCCTATGATGTATATGCCACCTTTACAGTGCAGGAGGAAGTAGGAATCCGTGGAGCAAATGTAGCTGCACATGGAATCAATCCTGATTTTGGAATTGCCTTGGATACTACTATCGCCTTTGATGTGCCAGGAGCTCAGCCTCATGAGAAAGTGACGGAACTAGGAAAGGGAACCGCCATAAAAATCATGGATGCAATGACCATCTGCGATTACCGAATGGTGGAGTTTATGAAGCAAACTGC
>JABXHZ010000305.1 GCA_013373335.1 Cyclobacteriaceae bacterium
ACATTCATTTTTACTTTATTGTTGATTTCATTGTTAGCTGCCTGTGGCTCAAGTCTTTCTGAGGAAAATAAAAATCTCAGAGCGGATGTGATTGCTGTTCATGATGAAGTGATGCCCTTGATGGGAAAACTTAAAAATTTGGAAAGGGAAGCTCTTAAGCAGGCGGAAGAGCTCGAGTCTAATCCAAAGGTAGACTCTGTACGAGTCAATGAATTAAAGGCCTTGGCTTATGATTTGTCCCAAGCTCATGAGGGTATGTTTGTTTGGATGCGCCAATACGACACAGAGGACGGAGAGCGAACGCCAGAGGAAGTGAAAGCTTACCTTGAGGACCAAATGCTCATGGTTCAAAAAGTAAATGAAGATATAAAAGCTGCTCTAGCAAGAGCAGATGAATTATTGGAGACTGAATAAATCAGTAATCCTCCGGTTTTGATTTTAGAAAATCTTCTATTTGGGAAGAAGTAATTACACCTTCTTCCATTCCCCAAATATTATAGAGATAGGTAGTTATTTGAGCGATGTCCAAGGGTTTTAGAGCTGTGTTTGGAGGCATCGCTTGATTGTATTTTTCTCCATTGACAGTGATTTCTTCACTTTGACCATGTCTCATAATCCAGACGGTTCGATGCATACTTTCCTTAAAGTAATCGGCATTCCGCAAAGGAGGAATTAACTTTCCTAATCCTCTTCCGTCATTCTGATGGCAATTCCCACAGTAATTTTCATAGAGGGTTTTACCATGAATAGCGTATTTCATTACCTCGGGGTCAGAAATTTCAGACAAGTAATTTTCTTCTTGGGTACTTTTTGGGGCACATGCAATCAATAAAGCTAGTAGAAGGCCCCAAAGGCTATTTTTCATGGTTTTAGTAATTTGGGGATGTCGCGAATTAATCGATCCACTTGATCGCTTTTCGTGCCGTCATATACTCCACGGATATGTCCATCTCCGTCAACCAATACAAAGGCCCCGCTATGTAGAAAACCACCTGGTTCATTTTGATCTTCCATAGCTGTAGTAAGGTAACTTGTTTGACCGATCTCATAGATTTTTTCGGCATCTCCAGTCAGGAAATTCCAAGTACTGGCATCTTCTACTCCAAGTTTTTCAGCATAAGATTTCAAAACCTCCTGCGTGTCATGGGTAGGATCTATGGTATGGCTTAAGATCAAGAAATTAGGATTGTCTTTGTAGGTTTCATATACACGGAGCATTTCCTTTTTCATGATAGGGCAAATGGTCGGACAAGTCGTAAAAAAGAAATCCGCTACATAGATTTTTCCATTGACATCATTCTTCGAGACAGTTTCACCCATTTGGTTGGTGAACTCGAAGTCTGCTATTTCATGGTAAACCGTGTCGTAGAGTATTTTTCCTTCAATTTCAATTTCATTCACATGCCAATTCCCCAGAATAGGAAGCTTGGTGTTTTCTTCTTCCTGTTTTGCCCCTTGGCACTGCCAAAAAAAGCCTGAAATCAAAATGATCCCCAGAAGCCGAAATGTACTACTCATATTGTCAGTTATTTTGTTCTGTATTTTTTATAAATCTTGATGCCTGCCATTAGGAAGATTCCCAAGCCGACCAATCCTACAATTCCCCAAACCATACTCAGCGTATTTTTCAACACGATGAGAAAGACTATAGCGAATAGGAGAAGAGTTGAAACCTCATTCCAAATTCGTAACTGAGTCGAGGTCCAACGAGTTCGGCCTTTTTGAATTTCTTTGAAAATAAAATGACAGCCTAAATGGTAAGCGTACAAAAGGACCACAAAACCTAATTTGGCATGCATAAAACCTAGCTGAAGGTAGCCCATTCGATAGCTTAAAATCCATATTCCAAAGATTAATGTTAGGATTGCTGAGGGCCAAGTAATGATGTACCAAAGTCTGGAGGCCATTAAATCCAATTGGGGTTTGAGAATGACCCGCTCTGATTCCGGTCGCTCCATCGCCTCTGTTTGGTAGATGAAGAGCCGGACGATGTAAAAAAGACCTGCAAACCAGGTGACCACAAAAATGATGTGGAGTGCTTTTATGTATTCAAATCCCATTTTCAGAATTTTGGGCTAAATTAAGGCCAAAAGGTTTGAACCCCTAATGATTTGAACAAGTCTAGACTAATATTTCTAATTATCGGATTTTTAATTTTTGCCTTGGTGATTTACATCGGTAAAGAAAGTCTGACTCAACCGGGATTGGAGCGATTCGAAGGGAAATACGAGGAAATCGGATTTTTTCGGAATGAAAATAATACAGGTCCTGTGAAAAGAATTTATGCCATTCATGTTCTCGATGTAGATCCTATTTGGATGAAGGAATTTGGAGAGGCTTTACCCCATACCAAATATGGGAAAACCACAGTCTATTTCTTTTCTGAAAAATTCCAAGATGAGATAATTTTGTCCCCTACAGCGCCTCATTTCCCACCAGAATGGGAATCCTATTTGATGGCTACTTTCGAAAGGTCACCAATGGGCGAAGTCCGGTTTACCTATCAAGATCATGATTAAAAATCGAAAATCATTAGAGGAGTATAAGGAAGGTATTTTGAAAGGTGACCGAGCTGTATTAGCGCAATCAATCACCCTAGTGGAAAGTAGTCTACCTTCCGATTCGGATTTGGCAAGTTCTCTAGTACAAGAAATCCTGCCTTACACTGGTAAATCCATCCGGATAGGGATTACCGGAGTACCAGGCGTTGGGAAAAGTACATTCATAGAGACTTTTGGAAAATTGCTTTTGGAAAAGGGTAAAAAGGTGGCCGTGCTGGCGGTAGACCCTTCGAGCCAAAAAACCAAGGGAAGTATTTTGGGAGACAAAACCCGGATGGAAAAACTAGCTGCAGATCGTCGAGCCTTTATTCGCCCTAGCCCTTCAGGTACAACTTTAGGGGGAGTCAGTGCGAAAACCCGGGAGGCAATGCTCCTTTGTGAAGCTGCAGGTTTTGATGTGATTTTGGTGGAGACAGTGGGTGTAGGTCAGTCAGAAACTGCTGTAAAAGGGATGGTGGATTTCTTTCTTTTATTGATGCTGGCTGGAGCAGGAGATGAGCTCCAGGGGATCAAAAAAGGAATCATGGAAATGGCTGACGGAATTTTAATTAATAAGGCAGACGGAGAAAATATTCAAGCTGCAAAAAAGGCTAAGAACCACTATCGAAATGCTCTTCATTTGTTTCCTCCATCAGAAAATGGTTGGTATCCATCGGTAATCACGGGCTCCTCCATAACAGGAGAGGGACTGGATGAATGCTGGCAAATCATTGAAAAATACCAGCAAAAGATGCTGAATTCCGGATTTTTTGAAAAAAATCGGGCTGAGCAACGTTTGAAGTGGTTGGACGAATATGTGCAATATTTACTTGGAAAGGCCTTTCATGAGGAAGCAAAAGTTCAAAAACTTTTAGCTGCGGAGAAGGAACATGTTAGGACAGGGAAACTGAGTCCTTTGACTTTTGCTAGAAACCTGATGAATGTCTTTTTTGAGAATTTTCAAGTAAAAAATTCTTAGGATCTAATTTTAAGGATAGCAGTTATGGATTGAGTGTAATCTATTTTCCTTTGTAACTCATCGCATTAAGAATCCAGAGGGGGCTCTTCCTGCCTGGAAACTCCTTTTTTCAGAGCCATTTTCATCCAAAACAGTGATTGTTCCATTACCTTGAAATCCATTGGCATTAGCCAAATACAGTTCTCCTCTTCCCAAATCAAAGCCAATCCCATAAAAGCCTGATCCGCTATACCAGTTCGGGTTTAATTCAGGTCCCAATACTGAAACCTGTGCAATTCCATCATTGTAATCTGGCCATCCTGAACTCGTCAAAAGGTACATGATATTATTGTTACCAAAGGCGATTTTACCAGTTGCATTTTTTATTGGAAAAATATTGGTGGTGGCCAGAGTAAAATCGTCTAAATGAAAGCTGTAAAAGAAAACCTCTTCCGAGCCGGGTGAGAAAAGCCAAATCTTTCCCGCTGCCTCATAAAAAACAGCCGGATTTCCTTCTACTTCTATGCTTTTGATAATTTCCTCCTTTTCAGCATCTATTACCTCAACCTTTCCTTCTTCGGAACCTGCCACCAGGATATAGTTTCCAAATGACACCAAATCTTCAGGTTTCCTGGAAACAGGAATCTTTTTAGCCACACTTCCTCCCAAAGGGTTTCTAACTACAGCTATGTAGGAGTTCGGTGTTCCGTAGTTTTGATCATAGGGGCCATAGTCGGATATAAAAAGTTTCCCGGAATTTACAGTCAAAGATCGCGGTTGGTCCAAATCCGAATTGACAGCACCTAAACTTGTGAAATCTCCTGGATTGACTACTTCAATCTTCCCTGTGTTGGCTACGAGATATAGCTTGTCATTTTCGTAAATTAAATCTTCAAGCAGGCCCGCAAAAGGCCGTCCATTGGCAGCCTCGAAAATATTTGTTTTTAGGGTTTCAGTACTTGGATTTAAATAGTGAACTTCCCCATCATTGGCCCCAAAAGCTCCTTCATTCATAATTAATATTCCGGAATCAAATTCCCCTAGCGGCCGTTCAGGCTCGTTTTCCATACATGAAAAAAGGATCAGGGAAAGGCTCAAGAGTGCGCTGAGTCCAAAGAAATTAAACTTCATAATTCGATTGATAAATTGATGTGATAAGATCTACCGGGCATAGGGCGCAAGTAGAGTACTTGGTATTCTTGATTGAAAAGGTTTTGAATTCGGAATTGTATGCTGGTTTTGGCTTGTCCAAGCTTTATTTTGTCATATCCTAAATATGCTTGCGAGAGGAAATATCCTTTCAGTAGGCGAGAATGATCCAATGTGGTTGCTCGTGCCCCCACGTATTGAGCGTTTAGTTGGATAAATAATTTGGATTTCGACAGTTTTAAAGATGCCTGTCCCTGGTGAAGCGGTGAATAAGGGAGTTGCTGGTTCCAAAAACTATTGGGTTCTTCAGGATTTGGTAAGTTAACAGCATGTGTGAAGGTGTATCCCCAATTTAGGAGAAACAGATACTGACCCATGGTCGCCTTTAGTTTGTTTTCCCACTCAAGGCCTTGGTTTCGTACTTTTCTGAGATTTTCCGGCGTCCAAATAGATCCGGCTGGTTGCCAGATAATCCAATTATTCACTTTCATTCGGTAAAAAGTGACTTGGGATTCAAAATTTCCCTTTTGCCATAAAACGCCCAGTTCTCCTTGCCAGCTTTCCTCAGGAAGTAAAGAAGGATTTCCTCCTGGTTCCCAAAATCTATCATTAAGTGTGGGGATTTTGAATCCCTTACCAAAGGACGCTTTTACTAAAAATGCATTCGACAGTTTCCAGTCCAACCCAAGGGAGGGAATAAAGGGGACGAACTGGTTTCCATAATGCAATTGACGTATGTTAAAGGAGAGGTCAAGGTTTTTTAGTCCGGAAAAGTTGAGGAATTGATAAGTTTCCAATCGACTTTCCACAGTCGAATAAGTAGAGAGGTCCCCGGAAAATAAAGACCCTCTGCTTCCCAGTCGTAATTCCCAATTCGAAGATTGCTTAAAAGTCCAGTCAGCATTTAGAAATAGACTGGAGGT
>JABXHZ010000408.1 GCA_013373335.1 Cyclobacteriaceae bacterium
CTCCACTGTCATTTCTTCAGAAAGTTCAATATATGTAGCCTCATTGGCACCCGTTCTCCATACGACGTTATAAGGAACCAAATCTCCCCAAATTTGCCTTCCTTTTACGGAAGGAGAGCCATATTGAACCTTAAACGCCTTGCCTGAAATACTGCCTTCCTTAACCTCCAATGGACTGGGCCTTGATTCTTCGGAAGATTCCTCTACCATTTCAGAATTGGAATTTTCTTCCATAGATTCCGAGTTTTTGCTACCACAGGAAACAAAAACTGAAATGGCAAATAGAGCTGGAATAAAAAGGTATCTCTTTTTCATAGTCACTAATTTATCTTAAATAATCTTCTTTTTTCAAACAATGATTTATAGCTAATGCAAATAGAACCGAAGTTCTAGTGTGCCAAATTAAATAATTTCCATTTTAGCACCACTTTTGTTTGATTACGGATTCAATGGAGGACATGTTAAGCTTTCTTTACTTTATTACTTCAATTCACTTATTTCACGATTGATGAAATTTATCGCTTGGTTACTTTTTATTGTTTCCCTCCTCGTATTTGGCAGTGTGTATATTCGCCCGGTTGATTTTCCATACGTTGGACTTTTGCCCTTTTTCATTCCATTAATTTGGCTCCTTAATTTTTTCTTGTTCCTCGTTCTATTTATTGCCTGGAAAAAATCTGCTTGGATACCATTCCTTGCACTTTGTATAGGGTATAGGTTTTTAGAAATCAGTTTTCAATGGCATCCCAAAAATGATGAAGTAGAAGGACTTGAAGTTTTAAGCTACAATGTCCATTTATTTGATTACAAGAGAAGAACAGGAGGAAAATTTGATCCTAATATATTCACTTGGATTCAAGACCATCCTGCTCAAATCAAAGCCTTTCAGGAATTTTATCAGGACTATACTTCAGCTTCCCGAAATGCTGTGGAATTACTGGGTGAGAAAAACAATCGAGAAATTTATTATGAAATAATCGAAGGGAACCCTAAACGAAGATCTTTCGGACTTGCCATTACTTCTTCTTATCCGATCATTAATCAAGGAAAGGTCTTCGATAATAGCCGTACCAATGGAGCTATTTTCGCCGATGTACTATATGAGGGAGATACGATTCGCATTTACAATTGTCATCTAGAATCTATGAAAATCGAATCTGACAAATTGGATGAAATAGAAGAGGTAAAGGCAAATTACCGTCAAACCTTAAAAAAACTTCATGAAGGAAGTTTGAATCGAAGCAAGCAAGTTTCCGTAATCGAAAAACATATTGAAAGTTGCCCCTACCCTGTGATTTTGATGGGGGATTTGAATGAAATCCCCTACTCCAATAATTATTTTCGATTGAGTGAAAATCTTTCCAATGCCTTTGAGGGGGCAGGAAGGGGATTTGGATTTACCTACAATCGGATCCTGTTTTTCCTTCGGATTGATCACATATTTGCCTCTGAAGAATTGGTTCCGGTCCAATTTGAAACCCATCAGGAAGTAGATTATTCAGACCATTATCCCATCTCAGCCACATTCCGTTTTAGGGACTAACTTTGGCTCTTTTGACCTTACTTTCCCAGACTCTTTTAATCGGAAGCAGTAACAAAGGGAGTAAAAGCATATCCGCAGCCAAGGCAAAAAGGAGGGCTAATGAGATCAATAAGCCAGTAAAAAAAGTAACGCCGAAATCACTTAATAGAAATAGGCTGAATCCAAATACTAGGATTAGGGTTGTCAAGACCAAGGCTTTCCCAGTTTCCAAATAGGTTCGCTTAAGAGAATAGAGAAAACTTTTCCCTGTACCCAATTCAGAACGCAAGCGTGCCATAAAATGAATGCTATCATCTACAGCAATCCCAAAAGCCACCGAAAATAAAATAGCGGTAGTCAATTTCAACTCAATTCCCAACAAATACATCACCGCAAGCATCATGATCAATGGGATAATATTGGGAAGCAATAAAATCAAAGATATCCTCCAAGACCTAAAAAGAATCCCCGCAACCACTCCTACCAATAAAATTGCAACTCCCAGTCCTCTTGCCATTTGACGGGTAACGGATTCATGCCCTCGGTCAATCAAATAAGCCGTACCTGTCCACTTAACATGTAAGAGGTCTGGATCAATTTCTGCCTCCACAAATTCCTGGAAAAAGCGCCTGATTTCTCCCATTTTGAAGCTACCCAAGTCCGGTAATCTTCCACTAATACGAGCTAGATTTCTTTCACTACTATATACTCCTGGAAGAAATTGCTGAGGTTCTCGCTCCAAAATTCGTTTCATGCGAAGGTATTGACCTTGAGTCGGAAAATTAAAAGCTTCAAAACTCCCCTGATTTTGTGCTTGATTTAAAACTTTTACAACAGTAAGCGGAGAAATGAAAGAGACCTCTCCAAAAAAGTCCTTCAGCTTATTCTCAACTTTTTGAATCTCTAGCAAAACGGTGTAATCAAAAATATTCATCTCATCTGAAGGAGTCCAAATTGCAATCTCCAATGGATTAGAACCTCCAAATTGTTGGTCAAAATATTCGAAGTCAGCACGAATTGGGTGATTTGAAGGCAAATTATCCAATAAATACCCATTGACTCGAACCTGTGAACCTAAAGCCAAAGACAGAACAAAAAGTACTAAAAAAATCCAAATCACCTTTTTTTTATGGTGAAGCAAACCAAGAAAAAGCCTGTTCAACCCCAATTCCCTTGAGGAATTCGACGAGCTATTTGAAGATGAAATTTTAATCAAATACAATAATCCTGGCGAAATAAAAACCACCGCCAAAAACATCATGAAAATTCCTATTCCTGTGGTCAACCCAAAATCCTTCAAGGCAGGAACTGAGGTGAACCAAAGGGAAAAAAAGCCGAAAGCAGTGGTCAAAATTGTCAATCCTATTGGGATCAGCAAATGAGAAAATGCTTCATGGATTGCCTGATCAATAGGATGACC
>JABXHZ010000363.1 GCA_013373335.1 Cyclobacteriaceae bacterium
ACCACCGATTTATGTTGAATGGTATTTATACCTTTTTGGGCAGCCGAGAACAAATCACCTTATCAGTGAACTATCGTTTTGGTTTTCGTGGTAAAAACTTCCTAAGGGGATTAACACTGTAGGGTTTCTAACAGGATGAAATGAATTAATTGTGAACTAATACCAATTTCTGGAATTATCTAACCAAATTCTCAATGGGCTCAAGGGGAAAAATTGAAAACGAGCATTGGCAGAATAAATTGAAGGCTTTTTCGTCGACTAATAAGGGTCGAATGGCTACCATTGTAGCACTGGGAATGACCATCATTGAAAATAAGGCATTCAATAGTGTTATTTACGATCCCATACTAAAAGGAAATGATCTAGTCCTAGCAGTAGATGGTTTTGTCCACATGGTCAATGAACCTGTAGAGATGTACATAACGCAAGAATTCAATGATATGGTTTCTATACTAGAGATTTTGGACCAAAACGGTATGACAACATTTTTAAAACTACTTTAAAATAATAAACTAAATTTTAAAATTATAAACATGCTATTAATAATCAAGCATCGAAATTGCTTGTGGATATAGTGCATCAATCATAACTTCCTAGTTATTTGTTTTTTTCTTTTTGCTCATCACCTCAGTGCTTTCTTAGGTCTGATATAATACGCTTGTTTGGTTGATGAGAACCGGGATGCCATTGATTGCAGTTGCACTGTCAATTCAAAAATCGAATGAGCGATGAGGTTGAATGCTAAAAGATGGAATATTTAACAAGGTAACTACCTATGATCCAGAACTTCCTTCTTTTTGTAGTAAATGTGACCGTAACCAAGAAAAAGATTCTCGTCTGCATCTTTAAAGAAAAAATTGAAAATCTTGATTCCGAAGTTGCAACCACCCTTTCACTACTGAAATATCGGTTCTAATGGGTATAGAGGGTGGGATGGTGTTAAAAAGAAAAAAGAGATCATTTCTGATCTCTTTTTTAAATTGGCTCCCCCTCTTGGGCTCGAACCAAGGACCCCATGATTAACAGTCATGTGCTCTAACCAGCTGAGCTAAGGAGGAGTGTTTCGTACCGCTTTCCGATAACGTGATGCAAATGTAGAAGGCTATCTGATTTTTTCCAAATGCACTTTCAAAAAAAATCTTTAAGAATTTTCCCGGAATTCCACTTCTGCTTCGCTATCAACAACTTACTTTATTATGCTTCGGTTCCATCTTTTGATTTTTCTAGCATACTGTTGTAAATAGAGGTCACACCCAAGACCATTAAGCCCGCAATTACCGCCAAAAGTACATTGTAATAGGGAGGGGCAGATAAAGTTAGCCGTAGGAAAATAGTTGCTAAAGCAAAGGAGGAATACCGAAAAAGATTAAGATACTTAGCGGTGTAACGTAAAGAAAAAAGCAGGATAAATACATCGGCGAAGATGAGAAGCGTATAAAATAACTCCAGGCTGTAATTGAAGTGGTTGGTTTGATAGGCTGTAAATAAATCATAAGCTCCCAATCCAAGAAAGGTCAAGGTGAGATAGATGGAGATGAGTTTTTTGATATTTGAAAAGCCACTTTGTTCCTCATAATTCCCAGTAATTTTAATGTGGCGTTGGGCTCGGTAAAAGAGCCCAGTGATCAAAAAGAGTAGGATTGCACCAAAGGCATCGGAAACGATGGGAGCCAATTCCCAAAGGAAATCCATCCCCCAATTCAATTCCCCAAGGTAGTGCCCAAACTCTTTAAAGGCATCCCGAAGAAGCAAGAGGGAAATGATTTCAAATTGCTTGCCTACCGAATCGGCTACGGAATGGGGAATCAAGAATATTAATCCTAGAATTTCAAAAATCAGAAGGACATTAAATGCCAGTTCTATCGCAAAGAAAGAAGAAACTTGATGGAGTGGGTTGGGGATATTTAAATAGTTCAAAAGGCCAATAAGGAGCCCCGCAACGAAAAATAAGACGACCAAATTACTGATCATTTTGCTGACACGGGGACTTTCCCAGTGTTCATCTAGAATGTCAAAAATCCGGATTTGCTGCCTAAAGAAACTCTTGATCAAGGGATTGAATTTGAATGATTTAACCAACAAAAACGGGAATAGATATCTCTTACTTGGAGACCAAAGTCACCAAGTGATGGATTTTATTGATCTTTTGCAGAAAATTTCCGCGTCAAGTTTTTGATGAATTGTACCTTACGAAATCGTAAGGCTGACCAGTCCTCATTGATGGATACTTGTCTGACAGCCTCCATCCCAGCTTCACCTAGAAGCTTCCATCCTTTATCTCGGTTGATAGAAGCCTGATACCGTTTGGAACTTCCTTTAGGATAGGCAAACCAAAGCGTCTCATCGTTTTGGACTAGTGGTTTTATGTCTTCAAGAATTTTTCGAATAGTTGGCTCATCTTGGACAAAGCCAACCAAAAAATTAGGCTTTTCGCTTTCTTTGGCTAAAAATCCCTGCTCTTCCCATTCCTTTTCCAGAAAGGAAAGTTCTTCTGGAAGGTTCCAAATCCGAATTTTCTGGCCTTCCTTGAAATTCAATTTTTTCAAAAGTGGATCCATGATTTTTATTTTAAATTACTTGATTTAAGGGAAATCCTCCCACATATCCCTAATTTTAAGGATGCAAAAGATCTGGTTAACCTTTTTATTGACGGTGATGGTCTCTGCTGTTTTTGCCCAGCAAGAGAATAGTTCGAAGTCACCTTTCCGGGAAGCCTGCCCTGTCGCTACCATTACTAATCCTTTGCTAGAAGAAATAAGCGGTTTGGCATTTTCCCGAATTCATCCCAATCTGATTTACATGCATACTGACAGTGGAGGCGAGGCGGCAGTTTACATGTTGGATTCCCTAGGTAATGAACTGGGGAAATTGGAATTGGAAGGTATGGAGAATCGGGATTGGGAAGATATCGCAGTAGGACCAGGACCTGATGGAAAATCCTATGTCTTTGTAGGGGAAATTGGGGATAATGCAGCTGTCCACCGGGAGATTGGGGTATTTCGATTCCCTGAGCCTGAAAAGATTCAGTCGGGAAAAGTTTCGGTAGAATTAGCACGATTGGTATATCCCAAAGGGCCTCGGGATGCAGAAACTTTAATGGTTGACCCAATGGATGGTACTCTGTATATAGTTTCCAAACGGGATTCAAAAAACACGATATATAGTATCGATCAAAGTGCTTTTGAAAATCCAGGCAAAAGTGAGTTAGAATCACACTTTAACCTTCCTTTTACCATGTCTACTGCAGGAGATATTTCTGCAGATGGCTCACAGATTCTAATTAAAAATTACGAATCCATTTTTTACTGGAAAAGGGAAGTTGGTGAATCTCTTTTGGATGCTTTAACGAAAGACCCTATTCTACTTCCCTATACACCAGAGCCTCAGGGTGAGGCTATAGGTTTTAGCTCAAGGGGAAATTCTTTCTACACGATTTCTGAAAAGCGCTTTTCCATCGAGCCTATTCTGTATACCTATCCTGCGAACAATTGATATGCAAACGACCTCTACGATATTGATGGTTCGGCCAGCTAATTTTGGGTTCAATATGGATACCGCGGCTAATAATATTTATCAGCAGCAGGATGAACGGCCATCTCAGGTCATTCGTTTTTTGGCAAGACAGGAATTTGATGGCTTTGTAGCCTTGCTTCGGGATCAGGGAGTCGAAGTCCTGGTTGTAGATGATACCGAGCAACCAGTAAAAACCGATGCTATTTTTCCGAACAATTGGTTTTCTACACATCCAGACGGCCGGTTGATTTTGTATCCAATGTTTTCGCCCAATCGTCGGTTGGAGCGCCGAAAGGACATTATTGAACAGTTGATGAGTTTGGGGTTTCAGGTAAATGACATCGTGGATTTAAGTTTTTTTGAGCAAGATGGACAATACCTGGAAGGAACGGGAAGTATGGTTATGGATCATGACTCCAAACTGATATATGCCTGTTATTCTGAGCGGACTCATCCCGTTCCATTGGATTACCTCTCCAAAATCTTGGGATATAAGGTTGTTGCTTTTGAAGCGGTGCAAGAAGTGGACGGGAAATCAATTCCAATCTACCATACCAATGTGATGATGCATATAGGGACCGAATTTGCGGTAGTTTGTTTGGAAAGTATTGCTCGGTCTTCAGATCGACAAAAAGTCCAAGAAAGTTTGACCAGTTCTGGCAAGAAAATTATTCCGATCACTGCTAAGCAAAAATTCCATTTTGCAGGGAATATGTTGGAGGTTAGAAATGATGGCGGAGAAAAATTCACCGTCATGTCTCAGGCTGCTTATGATTCCCTTAATGCCGGGCAAATTCAAATGATTGAAAAGCATACCACCATCATCAGTCCACAAATCCCTACCATTGAGAAGATAGGTGGGGGCTCAGCAAGATGCATGCTTGCGGAAATTTTTTTGCCAAGAAGTTAATATTGCGATTCCATTTTTAGTGAAGTTCACTGCTGACTGCCCACGTGAGTGTCTTCACTCACGTGAAATTTAAACCTAAATCTAACTTGGTTCTTTGGTTTATATTGCCTGGGCTTCCCAATAATTGATTCTAAAAGTTTAATTGGCAAATTACCAGGCCCACGTGAGTGTCTTCACTCACGTTTATTAATCCTTGACGTAAGCTAACTGCCAACTGAATACTGCCTTCTGCTGACTGAATTAAATTCCGGTGTAATTAAAAGGTGAAATGGCTTTCAGCTCAGCCTTAATTTCATCAGAAACAGCTAATCCATCAATGAAGCGAGCAATGGAATGTTGGGTGATTTTCTCGTTAGTTCGGGTCAGGTCTTTCAAGGCTTCATATGGTTTAGGGAAGCCTTCTCTTCGTAGAATGGTTTGGATAGCCTCTGCTACAACCGCCCAATTTTCTTCCAAATCTGCTTGAATGGCTGCCTCGTTGAGTTCAAGTTTACCCAATCCCTTTTTCAGCGATTCCAGGGAAATCAACATATGAGCCAAAGGTACACCGATTACACGAAGCACTGTACTATCTGTCAAATCCCGCTGCAATCGGGAAATAGGAAGTTTAGCGGATAGGTGCTCAAACAATGCATTTGCAATTCCAAGATTTCCTTCTGCATTTTCGAAGTCAATCGGATTTACCTTATGAGGCATGGCCGAAGAACCCACTTCTCCGGCTTTGATTTTTTGCTTGAAATAATTCATCGATACATACTGCCAGACATCTTTCGAAAGGTCAAGCAAAATGGTATTGATTCGTTTGAGGCAGTCAAAAAGTGCCGCCAAATTATCGTAATGTTCAATTTGCGTGGTAGGGAAGGAGCGGGTAAGCCCTAGGTATTGCTTGACAAAATGCTCTGCAAAATCATTCCAAGGTTGCTTGGGGTAAGCGACTTGGTGGGCATTCATATTTCCGGTCGCCCCGCCAAACTTGGCAGAGTATGGAATTCCCTTCAATTGCTCAAGCTGTTTTTCAATTCGGGTAATGAAGACCTGGATTTCTTTTCCAAGTCGGGTAGGGGAAGCCGGTTGGCCATGCGTTTTGGCCAGCATTGGGATAGTTTCCCAAGCTTTTGCCTGTTCCCGTAGTTTATTTAAAACTTGGTTTAATTGCGGGAGGATTACCTTTTCCAAGCCCTCTTTCAACATGAGCGGAGTCGCTGTATTATTAATGTCTTGCGAGGTTAGTCCGAAGTGGATGAATTCCTTGTATTGCTCCTGACCTAATTCATCGAATTTTTCCTTTAAGAAATATTCTACTGCCTTGACGTCATGGTTGGTGATTTTCTCTGTCTCCTTGATGGATTGGGCATCTTCGAGAGAAAAGTTCTTTACCATGTTTCGCAGAGCTGAAAAAAGATCGGTATCGAAATCCGCTAACTGAGGAAGTGGTAATTCGCACAGGGCAATGAAATATTCGACTTCTACGTGAACCCGATATTTAATCAAGGCAAATTCTGAAAAATAAGCTCTTAAAGGTTCGGTTTTGGAGGCGTATCGGCCATCAACCGAACTCACCGCTGTCAAGGCATTGAATTCCATGGTGGATTTTATTGGGTACAGATAGATTAATTCTGCTGCAATTTAGTGGATAGCCAGAAAAAATGCCTTTCACCCTGAATAATTCTGCTTCGAAGTCAAACTTCATTCGACTTTTTGTGGTTTGCATTTATGAAAAGCTACAATCACTAGCCGATTTCTCAATTGGCTACGTATTTTTGCACCCAAAATTGTCCCAAAAGACATGTTTAACTTATTCAAAAAGAAAAAGACAGATTCCAAGAAATCGAATTTCCTTCCTTTAAAAGTGCGAGAGGTAGTTCGTGAAACAGCAGATACCGTTAGTATTTACTTCGAGCAACCCGAGCCTTTCTTGGAATACAAGGCAGGTCAATTCCTAACTCTAGTGATGGATTTTGATGGGAAAGAGCAACGACGTTCCTATAGTATTTGCACTTCACCTTACGTGGATCCTTTTCCAGGAATTGCTGTCAAGCGAGTAGAAGGTGGTCTTTTTTCCAATTATTTAAACGATCAGGTTTTCCCCGGAAAAACCATCAATGTCCTAGCTCCTTTAGGAAACTTTACTACTGATTTTCATTCGGCTAATCAGCGGCACTTTATTCTCGTTGCAGGAGGAAGTGGAATTACTCCGATGATAGGCATTATCAAATCGGTTTTGGTAAATGAACCTCAATCCATCATCACCCTTATTTACAGTAGCAGAAACGAGGAACAAATAATTTTCAAGAAACAACTTGATCAATTACAACTTGCCAATCCCGATCGCTTGAAAATTGAACATGTTCTAAGCCAACCTAGCGAAAGCTGGCAGGGAAGTAAAGGGCGATTGAATAAGGAAAAGTTTCATGATCTGGTAGCAAATGCAGAATATGAGCAACGCTATGAAGAAATTTACTTTTTATGCGGTCCGGAAGGGATTATGGATACAGCCGAATCGGTCCTAGAAGAAATTGGCGTTGAAAAGGAACGGATCCATCGGGAATCTTTCTTCTCCGCTGCCGCTGAACAAGCAAAGGCTGATGCGCGAGCAGGAATCACTGATGGGCTTTTGACCCGAGATGTTAAGATTACCTTGGAGGGGGAAACGCATATGGTAACAGTGTCCCCGGATAAGACGATTTTGGAAGCTGGATTGGAAGCTGGATTGGATATGCCTTACAGTTGCCAAAGTGGCCTATGTACTGCTTGCCGTGGAAGATTAACCAACGGAAAAGTTAAGATGGATGAGGATGCTGGGTTGAGTCAAAAAGAAATTGAGCAAGGGTACATCTTATGTTGTTCTTCCCGCGCTGTAAGTGAAGAAATTGCCATTACCATTGAATAAGGAAATAAATAGTACAAGACTTAAAAAGCATTATCGAAGTCAGGAAGTGACTTTGCTAGTGTTGATGATACTGGCCTTGCCCTTATTTGGCGTGGTGTATCTTTACTATAATTCTGGAAATCTACACTGGAATCTGCCTGAAATCCCTGATTTCTTCAAGGGCTTATTGGCTGGTTTGGGTTATGGGTTATTTATGGGGCAATATTTCATTTTTCGAGATACTTTGAAAAAAGCCCGCCAAGAGGAAGACTTCGAAGAGAAAATCATTTTCTTTTTGGACGCCTCCAAAAAGCGATTTTTCTATTTGTTTGGGATTTCCTTAATCAGTACCGTTGGCTTGTTGTTCTATCAAACTGCCTGGTTTATCATTTTATTTGCCCTGACCTTGGTTTTCTTTTCTTTGGCCAAGGTATCACCGGAGCGAACCAAGCGATTATTACGCTTGTCCAAAGAGGAGGGTGAAATTTTACGTTTGATTTCTCGACCTGACTAATTGAATGAATAAAAAAAGCCCTTTCGAAGATTTTCCTCGAAAGGGCTTTGGATATAAAGTAGTTGGTTTAGTTTTCTATCGAAATACTTCCAGAAGTAATTCTACCCTTAATCCAAGAAGCTGAGCCGTTGTCAATTTCCAATTTTTTGGATGTTTTTCTGTCTCCAACCTTTAGGCTTCCGGAAGAGGAACTGAGATCGTAATTGAAATCCTGCAAGCTGGAATAAGTTTGAATTTTGAAATTGCCGGATGATCCTGAAAAACTGGTATTAGGGCCCAACCCGGCTTCCTCGGCACGGATTGAACCTGATGTGAATTTCAATGTTCCTAACTGTGCAATATTCTCCAAGACAGCTCGTCCGGAAGTGAATTCTACGTTTAATTCTCCATCAATTTGATAGGCATTCAGAGAACCGCTCGTAGATTTATAATCTACATCTCCCGAAACCTGATTTATTTCTGCATTTCCAGAAGTGAGGGAAGCGGTCACATTTCCTGATACATCATTGACGATTAAACGACCCGAAGTAGCGCCTATTTTCAAATCTCCATCGATTCCTTCTGCAGAAATCCTACCTGAAGAGACTTTCATGTTCGTTTCCTCAGAGGATATATTTTTGACCGATGTGTTTCCGGAACTGTTTCTGAAGTTAATCTCAATAGATTCAGGACCTTTGATTTTAATATAGCCTTTGTTTTGGGAGTTGCTCCAAGTCATATTTCGGGAAGAGCGTTCGTATTTGATTTTGAGTACGTTTCCTACAGTGACAAATACGATATCTTGGTCATCATCATTAGATGCCAAATAGGCTTCCACCTGAACATCAGAGCCAGAGCCTCCTTCGTAAGATACATCTAGCCAGCCTCCTTCGACTTCCAAACGGTTTATGCCTGGATAAGATTTATTGACATCAACCAGAACATTTTGAGCAAAGGAAAAAGTAGCCAAAAAAACCAAAGTAAGGCTAAGAGAAAGGAATTTTAGTGTTGTTTTCATAGTGTGTTTTTAGTCTAATCGGATTCCAAAACTCATCGCTTGAAGCTCAGGTCCTAATCCAGGTTGGAATAAATCATTTAAATCATAATTGAAGAAAAAGGT
>JABXHZ010000256.1 GCA_013373335.1 Cyclobacteriaceae bacterium
AACGAGCATTATGACGAGGGCAAAATTATTTTTCAAGCGGCTACTCCTGTGACTTCTGATGACACTCCCGAAACTATCGCGGAAAAAGTGCACGCCTTGGAACATCGGTATTTTCCTGAAGTTATCGAAAGTTTACTTTGATTTCTTTTTTGCTTAGAAAACCAGTCAAATTACCGGGGCTTAAATTTTTTCGAGAATTTCAAAAATGTCGGAAACAATACTTGAATTTTTTAAAATGATTTTGAATCTTGAAAGTAAAGTCTGACTAGTTCTTCCAATAGAAGAAGATGGTTGGCTCTTAACTTCAATTTTAAAATCAATGGGCGATCATCAGGTCAGTTTAGATGCTAATGCTCAGGCAAGGAATCTTTTTATCAGTCACCTTTTAGAAGATCTTCAGGCACTTGAATATTTAGTAAAAAATGATCTTCTGGAAAAAGGGGTAACACGAATAGGAGCCGAACAAGAATTTTGTATAATCAACGAACAAGGCCGTCCTACCAATCAAGCAGCTGAAGTATTGGCGGATCTGCAAGATTCGCATTTCACCACAGAGTTGGCTAAATACAATCTGGAAATAAACTTAGACCCCATTCTTTTTGAAGGGGATTGTTTCGAGAAAATGGAAGGACAACTTAAAATGTTGATCCGAAAGGCAAAGGATAGCAGTGCCAAATTTGGCGATCGAATTTTACTGACTGGTATCCTTCCGACAATTAGCATGGATGAATTGTCATTGAGTTATATGACGGAAAATCCACGCTATTTTGCCCTTAATGATTTGATGAAAAAAGCAAGAGGGGGCAATTTCCGCATGAGCTTTACTGGAGTGGACGAATTGTCCATTATCCATGATTCCGTCATGTTTGAAGCATGCAATACCAGTTTCCAAATGCATCTTCAGATTCAACCCGAGGATTTCGAATCAAGTTATAATTGGGCTCAGGCTATTTCTGGGCCAGTCTTGGCAGTAGCTGGAAACTCGCCCCTTTTAATGGGAAAAGAACTCTGGAATGAAACCCGGATCGCTCTTTTTCAACAGAGCATTGATACCCGAAAAATGTCCAAGGCCCATACGACCAAGCAGGCCAGAGTGTCTTTTGGTAATTCATGGGTCAAAGGAACAATCGTAGATTACTTCAAAAAAGAACTTTCCAGTTTTCGAATTTTACTAACCAAAGAGATTGATCAAAATTCATTGGAAGAATTGGAAAAAGGCAATATTCCAAAACTAAGAGCACTCAATCTCCAGAATGGAACCATCTATCGTTGGAACCGGCCCTGCTATGGGGTATTAAATGGTAAACCACATCTTAGGATCGAAAACAGGTATATTCCAGCAGGTCCTACTCCCTTGGATGAAATGGCAAATTTTGCCTTTTGGGCCGGATTGATGCAGGCCAGACCTGAAGCCTATTACAACCTTCCTAAGGTAATGGAGTTCGAAGAAATCAAATCTAATTTTATCCGGGCAGCTCGATATGGAAATGAGACATGTATGAATTGGATGGGTAAAAGAATACCCGCCAATCAACTCATTTTAGAAATATTTCTACCCCTGTCAGAGGAAGGTTTGAAGAAAATGAACATTCCTTCGAACACTATTTCCAAATATCTTGAGGTAATTAAAGGGCGAATAGAGAAACAAACTGGTTCTCAGTGGATGATCAAAAATTTCCGAACGCTCAAAAAAAACCATAAAGTTGATGACGCATTGGTGGCCTTAACCCAATTGATTTATTCCAATCAGCAAAATGAATCCCCTATTCCTAATTGGCCTAATGTGAATGATTTTCATGAATTTGAAAGCAAAGCACATAAAGTAGGCCATATCATGACCACCATCTTGATCACAGCAGATGCAGAAGACTCCGCACGTTTAACTTTGGAATTCATGCATTGGAATAATATCCATCATTTGCCTGTGGTGGATAATCGGGAACGGCTCGTTGGGTTAATTACTTACCGACATCTTCAAAAATTCTGGGACCAAATTCAGGAGCCCACTACACAATTACAGGCTAAAGACATTATGGTGAAGGAGGTAATTTCGACACATCCTTCTACCTCTATTCATCATGCCATACAACAAATAAAAGAGAATAATATAGGTTGTCTGCCAGTAGTTCATAATTCCCATTTGGTAGGAATCATTACTTTAAAAGACCTTGAAAATTTTAAAAGTGCCTGAAGACAACCTCTATCCAAAACCTGAACCCATCGAAACTGATCGAATTATTGATCAACTAGTTGGCGAATTACCAGGACCTCATTTAGTTTTTTTTGGAGGAGTTCACGGAAATGAACCTTCCGGGATTTTTGCACTAAAAAATATCATTCAAAAAATTCGCGATAAGAAAATCCCGTTAAAAGGAAAAATTACAGCAATTGCTGGAAACTTATGGGCTTTACATCATAGGGAAAGATTTCAAAAAAAAGATCTTAACCGCTTATGGACAAAAGAGAATATTGAGGCTTTGACAAAAGGACAATTTACTCCGAGCAATGAAGATGAAGAACAATTTGTTGAACTTCACGATCTGATTTTAAAGATCATTGACAAGCAGTCTGGCCCTCTTTATTTTTTTGACCTGCACACCACATCCAGTCAATCCATTCCCTTTATTCCGGTCAATGATAGCCTGATCAATCGAAGTTTCGCAAGTCAATACCCAGTGCCTCTAATTTTGGGAATTGAAGAATATATCGATGGGCCTGTACTTTCTTACATTAATGATTTGGGTTATGTATCCTTTGGATTTGAAGCAGGACAACATGAAGACGCTATTTCTGTCAAAAATCACGAGATTTTTATTCAGCTTTCTCTGGCATTTGCAGGAGCTTGTACCGAAGAAGATATGCAGGTGACAGAACACTTAGCATTCTGGGATAAAATATATGGTCCCTATGAGCACTTCTATGAAATTAATTTCCGATTTCATGTCAATCAAGAACTCCCATTTCAAATGATGCCTGGTTTCAAAAGTTTTCAGTCAGTTAAAAAGGGTGAGAAAATCGCTGTTTATGGGGAAAATGAAATTTTTGCTCACAAAAACACGATGATTTTTATGCCCCTTTACCAGTCCAAGGGAGAAGATGGCTTTTTTTTAATCCGAAAAACTCCAGAAATATTTTTAAAAATTTCAGCCTTTCTGAGAAAAAACAAACTTGACCAAATCATTACCTGGCTACCTGGTGTGCGCTGGGCTTCTGAAGAAAAAGATGCCATGATCGTGAATCTTCAAATCGCAAGATTTTTAGCCAAACCCATCCTCCACCTTTTCGGATACCGCTTTGTTCAGCGAGATCAAAACCACCTGATTATCTGGAACCGAGAAAGAAAATCCAGGTATCGGGATTATATAAACGAACCTTGGTTTAATGCTTGAGTATAGAGGCGATTAACCTCAATTTTCCCTTAGCCTTCTCTCCTTTTTTTCTACCTTTGCAACTTCATTGAAATTCAACCCAATCCATTCCAAAAAATGGCTGTCAAAAAAATTCAATCTGCCCTCATTTCAGTCTTTTACAAAGACAATCTCGAACCGATCATTGCACTCCTAAAAAAACATGGAGTAAAAATCTATTCCACAGGTGGAACGCAGAAATTCATCGAAGAACAAGGCGCTAAAGTAATTCCAGTAGAGGAACTAACAAGCTATCCATCCATTTTCGGTGGCAGAGTAAAAACCCTCCATCCAAAAGTATTCGGTGGAATTTTGTACAGAAGAGAAAATGAAGGAGATGTATCCCAAGCTGCTGAATTTGACATCCCAGCTATCGACTTGGTAATCGTGGATTTGTATCCTTTTGAGGAAACTGTGGCTTCTGGAGCTTCAGAAGCAGACATCATCGAAAAAATCGACATCGGTGGTATCTCATTGATCCGCGCAGCTGCAAAAAATTTCAAAGATGTAGTCATTATCGCCTCCAAAGATCAATATGGAGAATTGGAAGCTAAATTGGAATCTCAAGATGGAGGAACAAGCATAGAAGATCGAAGATACTTCGCCGCTCAGGCCTTCCAGGTTTCATCCAATTACGACACACATATTTTCAACTATTTTAACCAAAGCGAACACATTCCTGCTTTAAAGGTATCAGAAAGCAAGGCCAAAGCACTTCGCTACGGAGAAAATCCACATCAGTCAGCTCATTTCTATGGAGACTTGGACAATCTTTTTGATCAATTGAATGGTAAAGAGCTTTCTTACAATAATTTGGTAGATATCGATGCAGCGGTGAATTTAATTGCTGAATTCCCTGATCAAACCGCATTTGCTATTTTGAAACATACCAATGCCTGCGGTTGCGCGACTGCAGATACAGTTAAGGAAGCCTATCAAAAAGCATTTGCAGCGGATACAGTCTCAGCTTTCGGAGGCGTTTTGGTGACCAACCGAACCGTAGACAAGGCAGCTGCTGAAGAAATGCATAGTCTGTTTTTCGAGGTGTTGATTGCTCCTGAGTTTACGGAGGAAGCTTTGCAAATTTTGAAAGGCAAAAAGAACCGAATCCTTCTTCGCCAGAAAATGGCATTGCCAGGTACCAAAATGATCAAAACCCTTTTGAACGGTGTGATCGAACAGGATAAAGATTTGGCTACTGAAAGCAAGGATGATTTCAAAGTCGTAACCAAAGTTGCCCCAACCGAAAAAGAAATGGACGCCTTGGTATTTGCTGCTAAAGTCTGTAAGCACACGAAGTCTAACACCATCGTTTTGAGTAACGATTCTCAGCTATTCGCTTCGGGTGTAGGACAAACTTCTCGAGTAGATGCCTTGAAGCAAGCCATCATTAAGGCTAAGGAATTTGGCTTCGACTTGAAAGGTGCTGTGATGGCTTCCGATGCTTTCTTCCCTTTCCCGGATTGTGTAGAAATCGCAGACCAAGAAGGAATCACAGCTGTTGTTCAGCCAGGTGGATCCATTAAGGATCAGGATAGCATTGATTACTGCGACGCACATGGAATGAGCATGGTCATGACAGGAGTGAGACACTTCAAGCATTGATTTTAGGATCAAGAAACTAGATAAACGAGAAAAGACTCTTGGTTCTACTATGAACTGGGAGTCTTTTCCTTTTTTAGGAACTTCGACTAAAGAAACTGGGCTTTCTTTAGATATCATTTACCGGAATTTAAACCTAAGTTGCCTAGCTTAAACTTTACATTTTAAACTTCAATCTCCCCCATTTTTCAGCTATTTTGCGCATTCATTGAAACCAGACTCCTCACTCATCGTGTTTCATCATTCGTAATTCGTACTTTTGAATACTTATGAAGTCGAACCAACTCAAAATTTACAATACACTCTCCCGTCATAAGGAGGAATTCAAACCCATCAATCCTCCTTTCGTAGGCATGTATGTCTGTGGTCCTACTGTCTATGGGGATGCCCATTTAGGACATGCAAGACCAGCTGTCACCTTTGATACGGTAAATCGTTACCTGACTCACTTGGGTTATCGGGTTAGATATGTTCGTAATATCACCGATGTGGGCCACCTGACCGGTGATGCGGATGAGGGCGAGGATAAAATTGCCAAAAAAGCAAAACTTGAGCAGCTCGAACCTATGGAAGTAGCCCAACAATACACCGATACCTATCATCGGGACATGGCACTTCTCAATACATGGAAACCGAGTATAGAACCTCGTGCGACTGGACATATCCCAGAGCAAATCGCCTTGGTAGAGGCTATACTCAAAGAAGGATTGGCTTATGAAGTCAATGGTTCGGTCTATTTTGATGTTTTGAAATACAACAAAAAATACCAATACGGGAAACTCTCTGGGCGTGTATTGGATGAGTTGATCAGTGGAACTCGAGACTTAGACGGGCAAGGCGAAAAGCGAAATTCCGTGGATTTTGCCCTTTGGAAAAAAGCTGCCCCTGAGCATCTAATGAAGTGGGATTCTCCATGGGGATTGGGTTTCCCGGGATGGCATTTGGAGTGTACTGCAATGAGTTCGAAATACCTTGGAACTCAATTCGATATCCATGGAGGTGGAATGGATCTAATGTTCCCGCACCATGAGTGTGAAATTGCGCAAGGAAATGCATGCAATCATCAGGACCCAGCCCGGTATTGGATGCACAATAATATGATTACCATCAATGGCCAGAAGATGGGAAAGTCATTGGGTAACTTTATCACGCTTCAGGAGCTTTTCACTGGGAATCATGCCTTGCTTGAGCAGGCTTATAGCCCAATGACTATTCGGTATTTTATGCTTACCGCGCATTACCGGTCCACTTTGGACTTTTCCAATGATGCTTTGAAAGCAGCGCAAAAAGGCTATAAAAAGATGATTAATGGCCTTCGCACAGCCCATATGTTGGAATATGAGTCTGATGAATCCATTGCAATTGATGAAAAGCAAATCCAGCAAATTGAATCAAGCATCACCAATGCCTATCGGGCAATGGACGATGATTTCAATACAGCTCAAGCAATTGGTCACCTATTCAATCTGCTCAAGAAAATTAATTCAATTTTCACTGGGCAATTAAAAAGTGCGGCTTTAGGTGAAGAGGTCTTTACCAAGTTGAAAAATACCTACATCACATTTGTCGAAGATATTTTAGGATTGATTGAAGAGAAAGGAGACACCCAAGAATCCATGATCGATCTTTTACTGAAATTGTATAATGAAGCGAAAACCGCCCGAGATTATACCAAAGTCGATGAAATTAGAGCTGGATTAAAGGACATGGGGTTTGTTGTGAAAGACATGAAAGATCGAATAGATTGGGCTTATGAAGAATAAAATTTGGGTTATCCTAGGGCTACTTTTCATTTGGTCTTGTTCTTCTGAGAAAAAAACCGATACAAGCATCCCACAGGTAGTGGTAAAACCCTACCCAACTTTCAATGCCGATTCTGCCTATGCCTTTATCCAACAACAGGTTGATTTCGGCCCTCGGGTACCAGGGACGCAAGGTCATGCGGACACCAAAGAATGGATAATTTCGAAATTAAAATCCTGGAACTGGAATGTTCAGACCCAAGATTTCCAAGCAAACACCTACGATAAGCAAACCTGGGATTTGACCAATATTATAGCTTCTTATAATCCTGAAGCAACAAAACGAATCTTACTTGCAGCCCATTGGGATACCAGACGGATTGCAGATAAGGACACTGACCGCTTGGACGAGGCTATTGATGGAGCAAATGATGGCGGCTCTGGGGTGGGTGTATTACTGGAATTAGCTCGTGTGATAGGCACACAGGATTTGAAGCCAGAAGTTGGTATTGATATTATCTTATTTGATGGGGAAGACGATGGAGAACCAGAGACAGCTCGGGTTCGGGACAATTCTCAAATTTGGTGGTGCCTTGGTTCCCAGCATTGGTCCAAAAACAAACATGAACCTAACTATTCTGCCTATTACGGAATTTTGGTAGACTTAGTAGGTGCAAAAGGAGCACGATTTTACCGGGAAGGATATTCCCGTCGTTATGCTTCCGGCATTTTGAAAAAAGTATGGGATCATGCGGCAAAATTGGGGCATTCTTCTTTTTTCATTCCTCAGGATTCTCCCGAAATTTTGGATGACCACCTATTTGTCAATGAGTTTGCGCAGATTCCAATGATTGACATCATTGAGTTTTCCCCACAATATGGATTTGGACACTATCACCACACTCATCAGGACAATATGGATCTAATTGATCAGCGTCCTTTGCAAGCCGTCGGAGAAACGGTTTTATTAACAGTTTACCAAGAATAATAGGATTTCAGAAAAACTTTGCAATATTGCCAATAATAGAGGATTGAAATTACTGAAATTCAAACCTTTTCCCCCTAAAATTGGTAATTCTATCATTGTTGGATTAAATCCAATTTGGGCCAAAACTAAGTACGCATGAAAAAAGGACATCAAGTCACTATGAAGGAAATTGCCAAAAAATTAGGCGTTTCCGTCTCGACTGTTTCCCGGGCACTGAAAGATTCTCCTGAACTTCACGAAGAAACGAAGCGAAAGATCGTGGAGACCGCCAAGGAGATGAATTATCAACCTAATCTACTTGCTCAAAGTCTTCGAATCAGCCGTACCAAAACCCTCGGTGTGATTGTTCCAGAAATCACTTCGCACTTTTTCGCATCCTGTATCAGCGGCATTCAGGATTTTGCAAATAAGCGCGGCTACAACGTAATGATCTGCCAATCCAATGAATCCATCGATCAGGAAATCGCCAATATCAAGACTTTAGTAGCCTCTCAAGTAGACGCTTTGATGATTTCCCTTAGCCGGGAAACCAACCACTACGAGCATCTTTTTGAATTGTACAACCGAGAAATCCCTTTCGTTCTTTTTGATCGGGTTCAGGAAGATATTCCGGTATCTAAAGTTACATTCAACGATGCAGGCGGAGCTTATCAAGTGACGAATCACTTATTGGAAAGTGGTTGTCGCTCCATTGTTTACATCTCAGGGCCTGAAGATCTATATATCTCCAAAAAACGAAAAGAAGGTTACTTAAAAGCACTGAAGGAATTCGGGATTAAAGAAAATCCAAATTTCATTAAAGTCACAGACCTGACGGAAGCTGATAATATCCGGATTGCAAAGGAAATTGCAAGTATGGACCCCCTACCCGATGGCGTATTTTGCATGATTGATCCAGTTGCAGTAGACGTTTTGACCTATTGGAAGAGCATTGGTTTGAAGGTCCCTGAGCAGATTGCCTTAGCAGGATTCACCAATAATCCCACATCAGCCGTAGTCGAACCTCCGTTGACTACAGTTTCTCAGCCGGGATATGAAATGGGGAAATTAGCAGTGAGTCACCTATTGGATCAATTGGATGGACTGGTTTCGGATGATCCGATTTCTATTGTTTTGGATACTACCTTGGTGCCTAGAAAATCTTCTCAGCGCATTATTTAAACTTCAAAAAATATGAAACCGGAGTTCAAGATTCGTTACTTTTCGATTCATGACTGCGCTCTAATTTCCTACTAATGGAATCCCAAATTCGATCCAGTTTTAAAAATCTTTTTGAGACCGAACCTCTTATTTCATTTGCTCCGGGAAGGATTAACCTAATCGGAGAACATACGGATTATCAGGAAGGATTCGTTTTCCCCGCTGCAATTCAATTCGGAATTTGGGTAGCTGCCCAAAAGAACTCACTT